>JBGGMI010000194.1:0-7570 GCA_041288075.1 Fimbriimonas sp. | reverse complement strand
AGCACCAGATCGCGGCTCGGATGCCAATTCTCATGCTTCCACCCGCTTGCCATAGAAGCGCATTTGAACGAGCGTTAGGGTGAGAACAATGACGAAGAGCAGCACGGCAAGCGCCGAGGCGTAGCCCATCTGCAGGCTCTGAAAGCCCTTCTGCCAGAGGTAGAAGAGGAAGACTCGGGTGCGGTCGAGCGGGCCGCCGCCGGTCATGATGTACACGCTTTGGAAGACCTGGAAGCCGCCGATAACGCCCATTACGGTGAGGAACATCGTGGTGGGCATGAGGAGCGGCCACGTGACGTAGCGGAACTGCTGGCCCGGTCTCGCGCCATCGATGAGGGCGGCTTCCATGACTTCCGTTGAGATGCTTCGGAGGCCGGCGAGGTAGACGAGCACTCCGAACCCGAGGCCGTGCCAAACACCGATCGCCGCCACCACCGGCATCGCGAGGGCTGGATCGCTGAGCCAGCCGCTGCCCTGAGCGCCCATCGCTCTGAGGGTGGCGTTGACAAGGCCGAACTCAGGGTTGAGAAGCCATTCCCAGACAAATGCCACCGCGACCATGCTGGTGACGTTCGGCAAGAAGTACAACCCGCGGACCCAGTCTCGGCCGCGAAACCACTTTTGGTGGAGTGAGAGCGCGATGGCTAGCGCGAGGCCGATGCCGCTGGGCAGCGTGAAGAGGACGTAGAGGGCGGTGTTTCGGAGCGAGGTCCAGACGATAGGATCGTCGAGGAGCCGCTCGTAGTTCTCGGCTCCGGCGAAGCGCGCGGGGGCGATGCCGTCGTAATGAAAGAAGCTGAGGCCGATGCCCCAGATAGCGGGGATCAGAACAAACAGGCCGACGACGGCCAGTGCCGGAGTGACGAATTCCCAGCCCCAGGAAGCCTGGCGCTTGCTTATCCGCCGCTCCTTTGGGCTTTCTGGATGTCCTGGTTGGTCAGCTTGGCGGCGTTTTTCAAGGCCGTGGCGGGGTCGGCGTTTTCCAGCAGCACCTGGTCGACCGCTTGGCCGAAATAAAGGTTAAGCTCGGGAACGAACGGGCCGGCAGGCTCCGTCGTCGTCCAGCCGTTTTCGAGGACCTTGGGAATCCAGGCGCATTTGGCTTCGAATTCCTTGGCGTCTCTGATGCCTGGAATCTTGCCCGCTATCCCAGTGACATCCTTGAACTCCGGCGACCGGAGCGCGGACCAACGGGCAGGTGGGGCGACCCAGAGCATTTGCCAATAGCGGGTGAGCGCTTCTTTGCTGGAGATGAATTTGATCAGCTTCCAGGCGGCCTCGGGATGCTTGGTCTGGCTGCTCATGGCCCAGAAGCAGGAGCCGCTGACGGACATGGGCTGCTTCCCCTTCGGAAGAGGCGCGACTCCGAAGCGCAAGTTCGGTGCATTCTTTTGGAGCGAGGGCGTGCGCCAGGAGCCGTCGATGTACATGGCAATCCGCCCCTGCTCGAAGAACTTATCCGGGCCGAGGCCCCCGCGCTGGCTGTCCCCGGAGCGGGTGAGGCTGTAGCTTTGCATGAGACTCTTGTAGAACTTCAGGGCTTCGATGGCTTCGGGGGAATCGATAAGAGTCTTCGTCCGATCCTCGTTCCAGATGTGGCCGCCATTTTGGTAAAGGAACGGACGGAAACTGCCGGCACCCCAGGCAAGGTCGAGGCCGACTACTTCTGCGTGCCCGTCTTTATCTTTGTCTTCCGTCAGTCGCTCGGCGGCGCTTTTCAGGTCTTGCCAAGTCCAGGTTTCGTCTGGGTATGTGATGCCCGCCTTGTCGAAGAGGTCCCGGTTGTAATAGAGGCCTTGGATGTTGATGTCTTGCGGGACCCCGTAGGTTTTGCCTCGGATGGCAATCGGATCCCAGAGGCTGGGGATGAAGTCTTTTCGGTCGATGCCGTCGGGGCCGTCGATATAGGGATCGAGGGGCATGTTGAGGCCGCGGTTGATCCAGGCGATGCCGCCGTCGATTCCTTCGCGAATGACGTCCGGGGCGATGCCTCCGGCGTGGGAGAGGAGGATTCGGTTGCTGTAATCTTCGAAGTGGCTGAACTTGACTTTGATGCCCGGGTTCTGGCGCTCGAATTCCGGAATGTAGACGTCGGTGTAGAGAGCGTTCTCAAACGGCATACCCCAGACGCTGAGTTCGAGCGTGATATTCTTTGCCGACGATTCCGGCGCAGCTCGGCTAATCAGAATCATCCTGGCCAAGATGCACACGAGCGCCAAAGCGGTAAGCGCCCGGATCAAACCATCACCCGTATACACCGTCGTCGTTGAGTTGCGATGGTTGAGTCTAGCAAAATGACTTCCAGGTCGTAAGTTGATAAGATGAAAATGTCCGCCGCGTTGGGCTGCCTAATTCTCGCTCACTCTGTCATGCCTCAAGTCAAAGGGACCCCACGAACAGACAAGAACTCCCTCATTGCGCACGAACAGCTCGTGGCAAAGGCTAAGCAAGGCAAGATCGATCTGTACTTCGTCGGCGACTCCATCACCAGGCGCTGGGGCACCAGCGACCCCCAGTACAGCCACTTCTTAGCCAACTGGAACGCCAACTTCTTGGGATGGAACGCCGCTAACTTCGGCTGGGGCGCAGACACGACCCAGAACATCCTGTGGCGATTGGAGAACGGAGAGCTCGATGGCGTCAATCCGAAGGTCATCGTCATTCAAGCAGGCACCAACAATCTCCCCAGCGGCGCTTCAGCCAAGGACATCGCCGCGGGAATCCAGGCGCTAGTGGAAATCTCCCATCAAAAGGCCCCCAGGGCCACAATCATCCTAACCGGAATCTTTCCGAGGAACGACAACCGAGCCTATGCATCGACGATAGCTGAGGTCAACTCAGAACTCAGCCTCTACGCCAAGACCCAATCACTCGAATTCCTAAACATCAATAACCTGCTCGCCGATGAAAATGGCACCCTTCACAAGGGCATCGCCGTCGATGGGCTTCATCTGGACGTGAAGGGCTACCAAATCTGGGCCGACGCCCTGGAGCCTCTACTCACAAGACTCCTCGGTCGCAGAGCGTCGATTGATCTGGCTCCAAAACCAACAGGCGATCCGGGTCTCCACGGAGGGTAGTTGCAAATGCGCTTTTTGGCGACACCGGCCGAGCAGCCGCGCGTCAGAGCGTCATGGAACACGCCAAACCAGTCCGATCCACCACAGCCTCGCAAACCAAGCCATGGGCACTGGCTCTCTCCGCGCTCGTCGTAACGTCCGCATGGCCGTGCTCTGGCGTAGGCCCCCCGGGCGTCCCAGTCGTCTTCGGCGACCAGACGAACATTATCATCTGGGACGAAGCAAACAAAACGGAGCACTTCATTCGCAACGCAAACTTCCGCTCCGGTGCCGCCGACTTCGGCTTCATTGCCCCAACGCCCGGCAAGCCAACGCTCAAGGAAGCATCCAATCAGGCATTCTTCACCCTCGCCAAGCTGGCCCCTCAGGCAGGCGGCGGCTTTGCCGGCGGCGGAATGGGTGGCGGCGGAGGCTTGGGAGCACGCTCTCGTTCGTCTGAAGTCCAGGTGATCCAAGAAGCGGATGTGGCCGGCTACCACGCCACAACCCTTTGGGCCAAAGATGCGCGCCCAATCAACGATTGGATGAACGAGCACGGCTACGTCTCGACCCCAGAAGTCGAAAAGTGGGCGGAGCGATATTGCAAGAAAGGCTGGTACCTCACCGCGTTCAAGGTAGTCGACAAGTCCAGGCTCGCCGCCTCAACGGGCACGGTGCGAATGTCCTTCAAGACCGACCGTCCATTCAACCCGTTCTACGTACCCGCCACCAACATCAAGATCGACCGAAAGGGCACCTTGCGCGTCTACTTCGTGGCCGTCGGCGATTACGAGGCGAACATCGGCTTCATGGGACCATGGCTGACGCCGCAATGGACCGCCAAAGTCCCCCGCTCCAGCGCCGACCTGCTCGCCAAGCAAGTGCAGATTCCTGCCTCATCCGTGCCAGACAACGCCCAGGTCGCCACTTACGTCGACAACGACTTCCCGCGGCCGGCACCGGACGACATCTTCTTCACAAAGAAGGAACCAGAGGTGGTGAAGCCACCCGCCCCAGCACCAGTCCGCACAATCCCTCCCTTGGCGATCCTTCCAGTGTTCCTGGGCCTCGGCGTCTTGGTCGTTGCCCGTCGGCGACAGACTTCTGTCTGAAAAAGTGTCGGGAAGAGCCTCAGCTTACTGCTGGGGCTCGAAGCTTTCCGACGGCAAATTTCAGCTTAAACTCGTTAGCAAGTCGAAAGACGACCTCGCTCTTCAGCAGCACCGCATAATCTGAGGTTGACGCACCATTAGCGAGAGTTCCTCAACTCTCGCACTGGGACGGATGAACCCAGCCAAGAGACTTGGGCATCATGAGTCAGTCGGAGAAAGGGCGATGAGAGCGTCTGAGCGAATGATCGATTCAATGGGTGGGGAGGCCGGATGCCGTAGCCTCGCGACTGCGTTTTACGCGCGCGTCGCCGGAGATCCCGAGCTGCGGCCGCTGTTTCCCGGTAAGTCCATTCGTTGTGCGACAGAGGAATTTTCTGCTTTTCTAATCCAGTTTTTGGGAGGGGACGAGCAGCAGACTCAATACCGCTGGTGGCTAAGCCTGAAAGAATCTCACGCCAGATTTAAGATCACCGAATCGCAAAGGCTTGCTTGGCTGAACCAGATGGATCTAACTCTGCGCCAGTCCGATCTCGAGCCAGCAACGCAAGATGCCCTGCTTCAATTCTTTGCCAGCAGTTCAACTTACGTTGTTGGCGGCCAGAGCGGGACCGTGAACGAACCAGAGTTGGCGGAGCGGTGGGACGTCGCACTAGCGATGGACAACTTGGTAGAAAGCATCGTCGAAGAGCGCGATGCAGAGGTTTTGCAAGGATATCTGCACTTTGCCGACCGACCCTCCGTCTTCGTGGGCGTCTTGACAAGGATGATGCAATCCGGCCGACCCGCTCTGATCCATGAGGTGATGCAGGCCATCGCCAGAGATCGCGAATTGGGGCGTCACTTGCATGCGGGCAAGACCTTGCTGCACTATGCTGCGGCCGCGGCATGCCCGGAAGTAGTTGCACAGTTGCTGGACGTCGGAGTACACGCGAACGTGTTGGACACCGGAAACCATACTCCCCTGTATGCGGCGGCCAATGGGCGTGTGGCCAAATCCGGCCCGGAGATCGTGAGGTTGTTGGTTCATGCCGGCGCAGACGTAGACCACTGTGGCGGCGTCACTCGCGCTACTCCTCTCCACATGGCTGCCCGTCGCGGCAACGTCGAAATCGCTAAGGCATTAATTGATGCAGGCGCGTCTCTGCTTTCGCGCGATGGTAAAGGTTGTACTCCCCTCGACCGTGCCATCCGCTGCCGCAAGTATGCCGCTGTTCAAATTCTCCAGGTGCTCATCAAAGCAAGAGGGCTCGGTTGACCACTGACCTCGAGGTGCCGATCACAGTCAATTCTTTGCAAGGAGCAGGTCTTCAGTGCACCCGCATAAGCAATCTTCCATGCGCCTCCTGCCCACCTTCGATCCCTCAACCCACCTGCCCTCCGGAACAACTTCCACCAGCCGGGGGCGGCGCGATGCCTCCATAAATCTCTCTCTAGCCGAACATGTCCTAGCACAACGGCTCAGCTTGGACTGCCCGCGATCGCCAAGAGCTGCTTCTGAGAGGTCGATTCGAGTTGAGGCAAGCTCTCCTTCACTTGCGAGGCAACATTGACTCTCCCTATCGAGTTCTGATCCATATTGTAAAAGACCCACTCACCGGCAGGGTCGAAGACGGGCCGAGTTGCAGCTTGTGCCGATAGTGCAAGAGTGCTGTGGGTTTGTGACTGCAAGTCGTAAATCCCGAACCCGACACCGGCCTCTCGGTACACCAGAAGCGTCCCCTCTCTATTGAAGGCCTTATTCCCAGAACCTGGCAGTTCGGTTTTCGAAACGAAGAGGAGCGCTCCGCTTCGAGAAAGAAAGGCTTCGTCATGAGAATCTTCGGGCCCTACCGTCAAGATGCGACTTCCAGATGGGTCCCAGTCGAGGCATTTGAACGTTGACCAATCAGAGCCATTGAACTTATCGCTCTCACGTTTGATAATGGTTCTCTCGAGCGTCGATGTGTTGTACAGAGTCACCCCAAACTCGCTTGCAACTCCCACGTAAATGCCTCGCGGGTCCGCCGAAAGGTCGTATATGACGTCCAGCCAACTAGATTCATCCACAATCCCAAGCTCCGTGCCGTCCGCCCGAATGCGATAAAGGCGCTGCATCGAGAGCAGAGGGTCGTAAGCCGCGAAGTAGATCCAGCGTCTGTCATAGGTGACAATCGCCGCAGGAATGAAGAAACCCTCCGCCTGAACCGCGGTAGCTCCCTGAAAGAGCATCCTTGAATTGGCCCCGGTGGAGTCGCAAACCATGAGATCGCATCGGAAATCTCCCGACGCCTTGCTGTAGACCAAACTGCCCTCGTCGAGCTGGGGACCGCCAGTCGTGCCTCCGGTGGTTCCTCCCGTAGTCGAACCGGCGGTGCTGGCAGAGGTGCCGCCGCTGCTTCCGCCGGCCGTAAGTCCGCCCGCAGTCCAGCTCGTCGATCCCGTCGTTGCACCGCCAGTCAATCCCGTCGTTGCACTGCTAGAGGTTGCGCCGGTGCCCGATGCTCCGCCGCATCCGACAATGGCCGCCGCTGCGATACAAGCGAAAACACCAAGACACGAAACAATTCTCATAGTGAAAAAGTTGTGCAAGTGCACTCCTCCATTTAGAGCGGACGACACGAACAATACGGTTCGTTCGAGACACAATCCAGGTCCTAGTGGCAATCGTCGAGGTCTGTCGACACCTCATAAACGTGCGCAGCGCAGATGCTGACGCAGAAGCAAGCCTTGACCTGGGGATGGAGCGCTGTCCCTATTCCCCACAAGGCCAAACATCCGACGATCGCGTCGGGCCGTAGCCCGCGGATGCGATTGTGCCCCCGGCGGTGTCGCTAGAAGTTCTGGCCGAAGGCACCCATGTGCCAGACCGGGGCACGATTGCATCCCCGGGCTACGCCTCATCTGGCTCAAGATTAGTTGCGCGATATGAGCTAGCCCTGAAGCGTAACGCTAACTCAATCAGGATTCTGGTGGAGGGTGTCATCACCTGTTTCGCAAACTCTTGTTCGGATATGCCCGATGTTTCTAAGGGAGCGTGATAAACGGCTCCTACCGCGAGTAGCGGCCCGACGTATTTTCGCAGGAACGGAAGGAGTTCAGCTGCTACGGAATCCACAAGAACAACCTTGCCATAGCGCCTGGCGATTACGTTCAGACCCGCTCCATCCGCCAAACAGATGCCGATTCCGAGCGCGGCAATGATCGATTTGTAGCTCTCATTATCCAGAATCACATCCAGTTCGTTCTTCTCGACATCCACGACCGGCTCATCGATCTCAAGTACCGCTTGCGTAAACCGATCGCAGATCGTCCGAGCCATGCGAGCAGCCTCCTTGTCTCCGACGATGAACAGCTCCGTCTCCTCGGATTTGTTCGAAATGCAATCGGATAACACGTGCCGAACGGTACCCTCAGATCTTT
>JBGGMI010000193.1:0-4337 GCA_041288075.1 Fimbriimonas sp. | reverse complement strand
GGAAGCGGAATTCAGAGAATGGTTAGAGCAGAAAGTGTAGTCGCAGGATGGCTTGTGGCTGCGCCGCCGGCCCTTTGCGAATCGAAACCGAACGCAGGCACAAGCCATCCTGCGACTACAGGTGTTTGTGGGTCGTAAGCCAAATCCGGCTCTCGATAAGCTCTCCGGCTTTGCTTTTGGGATGGGGCAGAAGCTGTTTCTTCATAAAGACATGGCCAAAGTCGAACGGCGGGGGGCGAAGCTTGGGGACTTGATTTATCGCTTCGACAAGAAGCATCGGGAGCGGACTTACCAGAACCTCCTGCTGGCTTTCCCAGAGTGGAGCGAGGCCAAACGGGCGGAGGTCACGAAGGGGGTCTTCCGGCACTTCGGCATCGCCACGGCCGACTTCCTCCGAACGCCTCTGCGAACCGAAACTGAGGTGCTCGATACGATGGAAGTCGAGGGGATGGAGCATTGGGAGGGGGTGCAGTCGCATATCGCGAACGGTGCCATCGCCTGCACCGCCCACCTTGGCAACTTCGAACGATTTGGATCTTGGGCCAAAGCGGTTGGGCAGCCGATCACCGTCGTTGCCCGAGAGGCGAACCAAGGTGCGATCCAGGACCGGATGGAGGAGTTGCGGAAGATGGCGGGCATCGACTTCATGGGTCGCGGGGACGCGGTCAGGCCGATCTTGAAGAAATTGCGCGAAGGCAAGGTCGTCGGTCTGCTGCCCGACCAGAACTCCGGCGAGGCCTTTCTCCCGTTCTTTGGCCATCCCTGCGGCACTGTCCTGGGCCCAGCCGTCCTTCATATTCGGACCGGCGCGATCATGATTCCGGCATTTTGCGTTAGAGTAGGCGTAGGTCGATACCGCGTGATCATCAAGCCGGCGATCGATGTGGAGCACGTATCGAAGGATGCCGAAGCGCTCATGACGCAATACAACGCGGTGCTGGAGTCGGTGATCCGCGAGTTTCCCGATCAATATCTATGGATGCACGACCGCTGGAAGAGCGCGCGATTGAAAGGGTTTCTCTAATCCCTTCGCGTCTCGCGCAAGCGAATCCCTCTTCGTGTGACTCCGTGTCCTCTGTGTCCTTTGTGTTAAATATCCCTCCGTCCTGGCGTGAAAAGGGGAAGCTAAACACAAAGGGCACTAAGAGCACGAAGTCTCACAAAGGAGTTTTTGGGAGATTGGGTGGCTGAGCCTCGTTTCTTGCTTGTTCGGTTCAGCGCCATCGGCGATTGCGTGATGGCGGCATGGGCGGCCACTTCGATTCGGCAGCTTTATCCAGAAGTCTTCCTCTGCTGGGCCGTCGAATCCCGCTGCGCGGCGGTCATCGATCGCCAAACACTTTGCTCCCGCGTCTACGAATTCCCTCGCGACCGGTGGAAGCGCAAGCGGTGGTCACCGAAGACCTGGCGCGAGCAGCTTGTCACGCATGCCCGCCTCCGCAATATGCGATTCGACTACGGGATCGACCTCCAAGGCCACTCCAAAACGGCCCTCTGCTTAAGGATCGCAAAACCCAAACAGCGCGTCGCCGCACGAGCAACCGACTCGATGGCGGCAAGGCTCAACCCGATGGTCGGAGAAGCGCCGCACGGCACCCACACGGTCGAGTGGAACCACCAGGTACTTCGCACTTTCGGCGACTTCGTCCTGCCACAGGCCCCAATCATGCCGCCTAGGGCAGAGCCCGCCGAAGGGCTCATCACGATCTCCGTCTCCGCCGGCCAAGCCGACAAGGCATATCCTGCCGATCACTGGCGCGAAGTTGCGGAAGCCCTGCTTCAGCAGGGCCGCCGAGTCGCCTTCCTCGGCGGTCCCACCGACACCCCGATCAAGCTCGACGGAGCAGAGGACTACGTCGGCCAGCTTGGCCTCGAAAAGACGATGCAGATGGTCGCCCAATCAGACCTCCACCTCGCGGCCGACACCGGCACCGGCCACATGGCGGCCGCCTATCGCGTTCCGGTAGTCAGCGTTTTCGGACCGACCGACCCAGCCATCTACCGACCCTACACCGACAACGGAAAAGTTCTGAGAGCAGGCCAAAAAACAGCCGACGTGAAGCCGGAACACGTCATCAAAGCAGCCCGGGAGCTGTTGCCTTGAACTTCCTCATCAGCCGCCTTTCCGCACTCGGTGACACCGTCTGCTGTCTCCCAGTGGCCGTCGCTCTAAAGAGAGCCTTCCCAGAAAGCCACATCACCTGGCTCGTCGACCCCCGCTTCGCGGGCGTCGTCGAATGCTGCGAAGCGGTCGATGAAGTCATCAAAACCAAGCCAAACCTAAAGAACATCCCGCGATACGACCGAGAATTCGAAGCCGCCCTCGACATGCAGGGCCTTCTGAAAAGCGCCCTTGGAATCGCTAGGGCCAAGGCAAAAAGAAAAGTTGGCTACCACTGGCAGCGCGAAGGCTCGTTTCTCTTCTCCGAGCGCATCCTCCCCGATCCCAGCTCGTTTCACATCGTAGACCAGTACGTGGACGTAGCAAGAGCCATAGGGGCAGAGATGGACAAAGCAGAATTCGCCCTGAAGCCGAAAGAAGAAGACATCCTGTCCGTCCGAGCGAAGCTGAAAGCCAAGGGGCTCTCAGGAAGATTTATCGTCATGAACGCCGGAGCCGGCTGGGCAACAAAGAGGTGGCCGCCAAAGCACTTCGCCCAAGTCATCGACGCATTAGACCTACCCACCGTCCTCGTAGGCGGAAAAGCCGAGGCTGACAGGCAAGCCGCAGATGAGGTCATAAGGGCCTGCACGAACAAGCCTCATGACTTGCTCGGCGAGACGAACATCAAAGAGCTGGTCGCGCTCCTCAGACTGGCCAGCGCACACGTCGGCGGAGACACTGGCAGCACGCACATCGCCGCCGCTCTCGAAACCCCCGCGATCGGGCTCTACTCCATCACAAGACCCCAGCGCTCCTGCCCATACGGACAGATCGAAAGATGCCACTACGACCCCGCTGGTCTTGCTAACATAACACCGGAAGAGGTCATGAAGACCATCTCTGCCGCAATATCCTAGATGACCCTGAACGAAGCCCTAGATTTGAGGCGTAGCAAGCGCTTGGTGTTTACCAATGGGGTGTTCGACATCCTCCATGCGGGACACGTACAGTATTTGGAGGCCGCAAGACGCTTGGGTGATGTATTAATAGTTGGGGTGAACACGGACGAGAGCGTTCGACGACTGGGCAAAGGACCCGATCGCCCCGTGAACACGTTGGAGGATCGCATCACTGTGCTATCTGCATTAAGGGCCGTTGACGGAGTGGTCGCATTTGGCGAGGACACTCCTGTCTCGCTCATCGAAGCGCTCAAACCCGAGGTTCACGTCAAAGGCGGCGACCACGACCCAGAGCAGATGCCTGAAACCCCGGTTGTCCGCAGCTACGGTGGACAAGTAATCATCCTTCCCACGCTCGAAGGCCGCTCCACGACCGAGACTCTGCGGAGGCTCGCGTGAACGGCTTCGATCTGGACCCGTCGAAGCGTTGGCTCTTCTGCATGACGCACCCGGACGACGAGATCTCCATCTGCGCGTGGATCCGCCGCCTGGTTAAAAACGGAAACCTGGTTTTCATTAGCTGGACCCACAGCAACCGCATCCGCGAGAACGAGGGGCGAGCCGCTGCCCACTTGCTCGGCATCCCGCCCTCGCACCTCTTCTTCTTCGATGCCACCGATGGAGCCGCTTGTGACGAGATCCCCGAGCTGCTGCCTAGGTTCAGGCACATGATGGAGCTGGTGAAGCCGGACCGCGTCGTCTGCGGAGCCTTCGAGCAGGGCCACATCGACCACGACGCCACCAATTTTCTAGTCAATCAGACATTCAACGGGCCGGTCTTGGAAGTCCCGTTCTATCACACCTACCTGACCAAGCTCCAGCGCCTCAACCGCTTCTCAGACCCGCGCGGCGAGATGGTGATCCAACTCGAGAAGGACGAGCAGCAGTTCAAGAAGATGGTGGCCCGCCAGTATCCGAGCCAGAACATCTGGAAGGTGCTGCTCTGGTACGAAATCTATCAGAAGGCTCGGCTGCGGCCAGCGATCCTGATCAAGACTGAGCGCATGCGCTTCCAGACCCATCGCAACTACATGGTCCCCAACCACCCCGTGAGACTCGCCGCGAGAATCACCAAGAGCGCGACTTGGCAGCGATGGATCAAGGCGGTCGGTGCAGTTCAATCTCAGGCCCTGGTCGACTCGGTGGAGCTAACGGGAGTGACCCGTGCGCGCTAACGATTACCATTTCGTCACGCGCTGGTGCTTTCAGGCGGAGATCGAAGAAGTCGCCTCCATTCTCGAAGACATCGAGAGCCTTTGCACGTGGTGGCCCAC
>JBGGMI010000192.1:0-4426 GCA_041288075.1 Fimbriimonas sp. | reverse complement strand
AGAAGCGTATCTGCACGACATGAGCATCGTGAAACCGGCGATGACCCCCGACAGCACGTATCCGCAGCAGGAGTTCGACAACTGGATGAAGCATGTCGAGCAGCTGATGGACGCGGAGTACGACAGGCGTCTGGCTGCGCTGCCGAAGCCCGTTTCGAAAACAGCCAACGCGGAGTTCGTTTCGGGGATGAATGCGTTTGTGGAGAAGACCGTTACCGGCGAGTGGGAGACGCTCGCCGCCGCGATGGATAAGGCGTTCGTGAAGGGCAAGACCCCGCCGCCGTCTCCCTTTGTGCGAAACGTTGCCCCCGTAATCGGCCTACTTGGGCTAGTCTTGCTGGTCGGTCTCTACGTTAGCTCTGTCAGGCGCAATCGGCAGGAGCCTGCGGGGGTGACGGGAGTTCGGGGCGGTTATGCCGGATACCTCTTTATCGCGCCATGGCTGTTCGGTTTCACCTTTTTCCTGCTGGGCCCGATCCTTGCGGCGGTATTTCTGAGCTTCACCGAGTGGAACATGATCAGTCCGCCAAAGTGGGTAGGAGCGCAGCATTATGTGGGACTGCCGGGCGATGAGAAGTTTCTGATCGGGCTTGCGAACACGCTCAAGTACGCGCTGATTGTGATTCCAATCTCCCTGATCGGCGGCCTGACGACGGCCGGGCTGCTGACGGCGCGAATCAAAGGATCCGACGCGTTTAAGGCACTCATCTACTTCCCAGCCCTCTTCACAGGGGCCGAAGCCGCCGTGCTGTGGGTGAATATGCTGAACAAGGAGTACGGAATCCTCAACTACATCCTTGGCTTTCTTGGCATGAAGCCGATCAACTGGATGGACGAAGCGCACGCTTTCAATTCGGTCGTGTTGATGAACGTGTTCTGGATCGGCGGGGCGATGCTGATCTATTACGCGGGGATGAAGCAGATTCCGGCGACGCTGTATGAGGCCGCGGAGCTCGACGGGGCGACGGCTTTGCGGCGGTTTATGCGGATTACGATTCCGCTTTTGTCACCGGTGATCCTGTTTATGGTTGTCATGACCACGATTGGAGCCTTCCAGGTGTTCACGCCTGCCCTGTTTTTTGCAGACAGCTCAACCTCGATCGGGCAGCCGGGGGATGCGCTGCGGTTCTATTCGGTGAACATCTACGACACGGCGTTCAACAATTTGCGGATGGGCACTGCTTGCGCGTATGCCCTGGTGCTGTTCGTGCTGATCTTCGTGATCACGATGATTCAGATGAAGCTTGCCAAACGCTTCGTCCACTCGGAGGGCGCGTGAGTTATCGCGCGGGACTTCAGCCGGCGAGAACGTCGATGATCCAGCATGTGCGCGCCACGCCGGTGATTTTCGACGAGGACTTAGCGGCGCTGTACGGCGTGAGCACCAAGCAACTAAACCAGGCCGTGAAGCGGAACGAGAACCGCTTTCCCGAAGATTTCTCCTTCAAATTGACTCAAGAAGAATGGAAACTTTTGAGGTCACAAAATGTGACCTCAAACGAGGGTCGAGGAGGTAGACGCTATCCTCCGCGAGTCTTCACCGAGCATGGGGTGACAATGATGGCGGCCTTGCTCAACTCCGAGCGGGCAGTGGACATGAGCATCATGGTGGTGCGTGAGTTCGTTAGGATGAGGCACGAAGCCTCGGCCTATGCGGAGCTTGCAAGGAAGATCGACGCTCTTGAAATGGGCATGGGTAAGGAGTTCTCGGAGGTTTGGAAGGTGATTCGAGCGCTGGTTGATACGCCACCTTCTCCCCCTCGAAAGATGGGATTTAGGCAGGTCCGGGAGAAGCGCAAGTGATACGTCGTCTCCGCATGCTGCCGGTCTATTTGGCGCTAACTGCGGTAGCGCTGCTGTTTCTGTTCCCGTTCTACTGGGTCGTGATCAGCTCCTTGAAGTCTGTTGAGGGCATGACCCTCAAACCGCCTGCGCTCTTTCCGGCGGAGATGAAGACGGTGGACATCGGAACTAATTCGGCGATCATTGCCGCCGGAGAAGATAAGCGCTGGATGCAGCTCAAGGACAACTTCTTCCTTCAACTCGATGGCGAGAAGCCCACGCAATTTGTGAAGAGATTCGACCACTTAGCGATGGAAGGCTCGCCCGATTTCAAGAATCGAGAGCCTGATGCGCTGGTCATCGAGACGAAGCACCCGCCCAAGATCGAATTCAAGAAGGTGCCGATCGAGAGGGTGAACGACGCGGAAATGGCCGTGCTTGCGAAGCTCGTCAGACAGACGGATGAGGCGTTTGAAGAAACGCTTTTTGCCACTTCCGCGCAGGCACCTGCCCTCGACCGGCTCGAAATGATCGAGAATCCGAAGCATGAGCCGGTGCTGATGTGGTCGGCGCACCCTGACAACTATAGCAAGGCCCTCAAGGGGCCGGAGGCGTCTATTGGGGGCAAGTCGAGTGGCTTCTTGCTGTTCATGCGGAACAGCTTCTTCATCTCGATGATGGCCGTGATCGGGCAGATTCTCGCCAGCTCGCTGGTGGCATTCGGCTTTTCGCGGCTGTGGTTCAAGGGACGGGATTTCTTGTTTGTGCTGCTGCTCGCGACCCTGATGGTCCCCGCGCAAGTCACGCTGATTCCGCTATTCACGATCTACAAGTCGCTCGGCTGGATCGATACGTTCTTGCCGCTGATCGTGCCGCACTTCACGGCAGGAGCGTTTAACGTTTTCCTGATCCGGCAGTTCATGTTGACGCTGCCGAAGGAGCTGGACGAATCGGCGGCGATGGATGGGGCGACGCCTTTCCGGGTCTACCGAAGCATCATCTTCCCCATGTGCGCGCCTGTTCTGATCGTTGTCGGGCTGTTTACATTCGTCGCCACTTGGCAGGACGTGATGGGGCCGCTAATCTATCTGGACAATCCGGATTACCGGACTGTGTCGCTCGGCCTGGAGTTCTTCCGGTCGCCGTACGTGGACAACCGGCCGCTTCTTATGGCGGGGGCGGTGTTGGCGATGCTGCCGGTGGCGTGTCTATTTCTGATCGCGCAGCGGTACATCCTTTCGGGGATTGCGACGACGGGTCTCAAGTGACCTCGGCCATTGCCTTCTCTAGAAGATCGAGCAACCTGAAGTGCTGCGCCCAATTGCGCAGATACTCTTCGTCCATCAGTCCCTTTCTTATCTCAAGCACCTGCACGATATCGTTCCATTGACGGTCACTCTTGCGATGGCCCAGGTCGAACCAGCGCAGCTTGCCAATGACCGCGTCTTCCGAGGTCTCGCAACGGGCAAACACCCCTGGAAGCAACTCGATCTTTTTTGCCCTCTTGAGCACTCCGTAGGAGAAGTCATCGAGCGGTGGCACGAACATATCGAACTTGAAATTGGTTTCCTTATGAATCAATTGGAAAGCCCGATACGGATCCTTTGATTCGAGGGTGTGCTCGATTTCGACCGGGTCAAGAAAATACGAGGTCTCAAAGGTTTCGATAAGGGGCTGGATGTGGACGGGTCCCATCGCGACCACGATGTCGATGTCGTTCGTGTGGCGAGGCTGTCCCCACGAGCTGCTGGCAAAGGAACCAACGACCGCATAGGGAATCTTGAGGATTTCAAGCCCGTCGAAGAGTGGCTTAAGCCCTTCGTAAACGGAGATCACTTCTTCTTGGCTCTTTCGTCGGCGAGGCGCTTCATTGCTAGCGCATGCATTTCCCGACCCATGTCGACGCAGTCGATGGTCATCTGGAATCGCTCTTCGGGAGTGAGTTGGCGCAAGCGATTGACAAGCTCTCGATGGGCCCACTCTGAGGTATCCATCAGATCTGTCCGCTGCATGGGATCATTTTACGTCAAGAGGGAGGATCACCCGGATTCGGACGCTGAAACTCTCATGAGAACAAGTGCGCGGTTAAACTTGCTCGATCGGATTCTCGTCGCTGAAAATACAAGGTCCTAGATGAGTTCAAGCCCCATAACGATCCCCCTTCACTCAAAGAGTGATCGCTACGGTCTGCCTCTCATCATCGTGTTCTTCCTGTCGGTCCCGGTGTGGGCGCTCGTTGAAGGGAGCTTCCTCACGGCAGCGCTCACTGCATTGTTCATTGGCGGGTACGTGTGGTGGCTCTTTCGCTTTGTGCCGAGTGTGCTGGGGGCGTCGGCAGAGATCGACGATCGCCGACTCAGGCTGGTCAGGAGAGGAAAGGTTTTGTGGGCGTGCGAATGGAGTGAGATCGAGGACGTGCTGATTCCCAACTTCGTATCGGCCGCCGAAGAAATGCACTTCGTGCTGCGGAATCAGACAAAGCCGAATATTCTAAGAAATGTCTTGGGACACCTTCCCCGGGCCGAGCTTAAGGAGGCTATTCGAAGGAGACTTCCTGCAGGCGTACAGATCAGAAATCGGGTGCTCGGATTTCGCCCTTCGCGTAGCAGATATCTCATCGTCGGATTAATTGGCAGCATCGGTG
>JBGGMI010000191.1:0-33974 GCA_041288075.1 Fimbriimonas sp. | reverse complement strand
CTGCTGCGCCTCGGCCCACGGAACCTGGATGCCCTGTTGAGGCGGAGTGACCCAGTGGGCGCGACCGGTGTTGTCTCGATAGTAAACCCGGCCGTTCTTAGACAAGTAATACTGGGGCTCGCTCGACACGTTCTGTGCTCGCTTCTCCTTGTTCTTCTTGTACATGTAATAGAGGGCTGCCGCGCCGGCGAGGATCGCCATCTTCGTGCCAGTTGACATGCCTTTCTTTTCCTGCTGTGGGGCAGGAATGGTCTGTGCCCGCTGTGCGGCGTAGTCGTCGACGGGGGCCTGATTGGCACCCACTGTCGAGTCGTTAGTGCCCGAACCACAGCCTGCCACCATTGGCATAACCATGATCATGGCTGCGCACAGCATCATTCCTCTTGAGCGCGTCCAACGCTCCATTCTGCTTGTCATTCCTTAAAGCTCCTTTAGCAAATCGCTACAGCAGGCGACTCGCTTAGGGACGGCGGGGTTCCAAGCAGTACCCAGGGCTTCGTTACACTGTTCATGTGTTGCCACATTCTGAGGAGAACCGCATCTTCATGCTGGATGTCCTGCGTGGCTTCGCGATTCTGGGGATCCTGCTCGCGAACATCACCTCGTTCGCAACTCCGGTGATCACCAGCCAGTTTGCGCTCTCTTTGCCAGATCGATCTTCGGCCGAGGCACTCTTCGACATCTTGACGCTGATCTTCGTGAACGGAAAGTTCCGGTCCATTCTCGCGATCCTCTTCGGCGTCGGCCTTTGGATGCAATACGAGAAACGAAGCGCTGCGGGAACGTGGCCGAAGAGCTACCTGAAACGGATGGCCTGGCTTCTGTTAATCGGCCTAATACATGGCTATCTCATCTGGTGGGGAGACATTCTTTCGACTTATGCGGTCGTCGCGGTGCTGGCACTAGTAGTGGTTAAGAGTTCCGACAAAACACTTTGGTGGCTTATCGCAGCGCTCGAAGCAAACGCACTGTTGACCGCAGCGGTTCTCGTGCCAGGGTTGATCTATGTCTCAAGGAACGCGGACCCGGGTGAGTGGACCGTGGGTGCGGTGTGGCCGATGTTCAGCACGGCAGGCGAAACGATTGTGTACCAGTCGGGAACATGGATCGAGCAGCTCACACATCGTGCGGTGTACTTCAGCCTGAACCTCACCTACGGCCTCGTGTTTGGGCTCGTTTTGATGCCTCTCTTTCTTTTCGGAATTCTGCTCGCACGTAAGGGAGTGCTGTCGGCACCTAGCGAACACCCCGAGTACGTCAAGGGTTGCTTTCTGGCGGCGTTTGGCCTGGGCCTACCCCTCAGCATGCTCTCGCTCCTTCCGCTGAGCGTGAAGGACATGGAGATATTGCAACTCGGCTTCGAGATATTTATCGGTCCCTTGCTGGCGCTCGGATATCTGATGGCGATAGCGCTTCTGGTGGAGAGAGGACGCGCCGGATGGATTGCACAGGTCTTAGCCAAGGTGGGCCGAGTGGCGCTTAGTGCTTATCTACTGCAGTCGGTAGCTTGCACATTCGTGTTCTACACGTGGGGCTTGGGGTTGTTTGGAAAACTGCAGCCTATTGGTTGGCTTCTCGTCGTGCTCGTCGTTTGGTCGCTCGACGTAGCCTTCGCCCTCCTTTGGCTGCGCTGGTTCCGAATGGGCCCGACCGAATGGCTGTGGCGGTCCTTGGCGGCGTCTAAACGATTGCCGATGCGCAGAAGCACCTATAATGAGCCTGAGCGAGGTGAAAGCTTATGATTGCTTGTTTAGTAACGCTGCCTCTCATCTTCCTTCCCCAAGGGGGGACTGAGGAAGCGAAGCAGATTGTGGCCGCGTGGAGACAAAAGGTCTCGGCGGCTAAAACGATTTCTGGAGTTGCGGATGCCAAGAGCGAGCGTCCCACGGACAGAATGGTATTTCGGTTGGCGAAGCCGGATTTGTTCTCTCTGAAGTCTCCCGGTTATGAAATGTATAGCGATGGATCGAGAATCGTGATGTACACGGTCGACCAGAAGCAGTACATGGTCCTTCCGGCGGGAATCAAGGAACAGATGGGCACGATGTTGCCCGGGTTGGCTCCGTTCTTTGGAAGCAAGGTGCCTCTCACGGAGAAGCAACTGGGGATGGGATGGTTCAGGGGTGCCCCCAGTGCGGAACTGACCTACTCCTACGGCACAACCGGCACCCTTACGCTGTACATTGATAAGGCCACCAGCCTCCCACTTGCCGCAGTGACCAAGTTCGGCGAGAGGAGCGTAACCATGGCTTATTCCGACCTCAAGCTGGACGAGCCAATGTCGGCGGAAAGTTTCAAGTGGACTCCGCCGGAAGGCGTGACGGAAGCTCAGATGGGTGGCGGCACGGACGATTATGAGAAGAACCTGCTGAAGGTCGGCGCAAAAGCGCCCGACTTTACGATCAAGTCTCCCAAGGGTGGAGATCTGAACTTGGAGAAGAGCCTGAAGGGCAGCAAGGGGATGCTTGTGAACTTCTGGTTCTATGGGTGAGGGGCATGTCGTGAGGAGTTTCCTCACCTTCAAAAGATGTATCCCGGCCTGAACAAGCAAGGGCTTCGCTATATCGCAGTCAACTACGGAGACGACGCCAAAACCATCAATGGTTATGTCAAGACCGGCAAATTCACTTTCCCGATTGGCATGAATGGGACGGGCAAGAACGACGTGGCAAAGCACTACGGCGTCTCCGCCTATCCAACAAACTATCTGCTGGATGCCCAAGGCAAGGTGGTCGCTCGATTCGTCGGCTTCGATGAAGCCGGTATGAAGGCGGCCCTAAAGAAGATGGGCTTCACGTTGTAAATCTCGAGCTCCCTAGTGCGGGCTACACTGGCGGGCATGAAGGCTTTTGTTCTCATGCTCGCATTGTTTTCCCTTGTCGCGGCGGGAGTCTGCCAGGCAACAGCGCCACCCAAGGAGGAGTTTGATTCGGTCGACTCAATCGTCAAGGCGCTCTATGGCGTCATCTCAGGCCCGGCGGGGCAGAAGCGCGATTGGGATCGCATGCGGTCGCTATTTCAACCGGAGGCGCGCATGATTGCGGTCGGGAAGAATCGCGAGGGTGTCGTTCGCAAGCAGGTCCTCACGGTCGAGGATTACATCAAAGGCTCGGGGCCGTTCCTAGAGGAACGCGGGTTCTTCGAGAAGGAAGTCGCTCGTCGCGTAGAGCAGTACGGCAACATCGCCCACGTTTTTAGCACGTACGAGTCACGGATGAAGGCGGAGGATCCGAAACCATTCATGCGCGGAATCAATAGCTTTCAGCTATGGAACGACGGCAAGCGCTGGTGGGTGGTGACGGTCTTCTGGCAGCAAGAAGATCCCACGACTCCGCTGCCTGACAAGTATTTGAAAGACCAGTAGGTAGCGGGAATCTCGGAGGAGATGCCCCCAGCGATGGGGGCATTACGGTTTAGTATCTGTACGTGTCCGTCTTATATGGGCCGTTCACGTCGACTCCAATGTAGTCGGCTTGATCCTTTCTAAGCTCCGTTAGCTCGGCGTTTAGCTTGGTTAGCTGTAGCCGGGCGACCTTTTCGTCGAGTTGTTTGGGCAGGACGTAGACTCCGGGGGCGTAGTCGCCTTGCTTGCTCCAGAGCTCGATTTGGGCGAGTACCTGGTTGGCGAAGCTGGAACTCATGACGTAGGATGGGTGGCCGGTGGCGCAGCCTAGGTTTACCAGGCGGCCTTTGGCGAGGAGGATGATTCGGTGGCCATCGGGGAAGATGACGTGGTCGACTTGCGGCTTGATCTCATCCCACTGATAGCCCTCGATTGAGGCGACGTCGATCTCGTTGTCGAAGTGGCCGATGTTGCAGACGATGGCCTGGTCTTTCATTCTCGCCATGTGGTCGTGGGTGATGACGTGGTAGTTGCCGGTGGCGGTGACGAAGATGTCGGCCTTGTCGGCGGCGTACTCCATCGTCACGACTCGGTAGCCTTCCATTGCGGCCTGGAGGGCGCAGATGGGGTCGACTTCAGTTACCCAGACTTGGGCTCTTAGCGCTTGGAGGGCTTGAGCGGAGCCTTTGCCAACGTCGCCGTAGCCGCAGATGACTGCGATTTTGCCGGCGACCATCACGTCGGTGGCACGCTTGATTCCGTCGACGAGACTCTCTCGGCAGCCGTAGAGGTTGTCGAATTTGGACTTGGTGACCGAGTCGTTGACGTTAAACGCGGCGAAGGGGAGGCGGCCTTCCTTCTGGAGTTGATAGAGGCGGCGGACTCCGGTGGTGGTCTCTTCGCTGACTCCCTTGATGTTGTCCTTGATCCTGGTGTAGAAGCCTGGCTTGTCGCTTAGCCGCTTTCGGATCGAGGCGAACAGGACTCGCTCTTCCTCGCTGGTAGGGTTGTCGAGGACGCTCGCGTCTTCTTCGGCTCTTGAGCCGAGGAGGACGAGGATGGTGGCGTCGCCGCCGTCATCGAGGATCATGTTCGGGGTGCCGCCGTCGGCCCACTCCATAATCTTGTGCGTGTATTCCCAATACTCTTCGAGGCTCTCGCCCTTGTAGGCGAAGACGGCGGTGCCTTCGGCCGCGATGGCGGCGGCGGCGTGGTCTTGGGTGCTGAAGATGTTGCAGCTTGCCCATCTGACCTCGGCTCCGAGAGCCTGGAGGGTCTCGATGAGGACGGCGGTTTGGATGGTCATGTGCAGCGAGCCGGCGATGCGGGCACCTTTGAGCGGCTGGGCGGCTGCGTATTCGTCTCGGATGGCCATGAGGCCGGGCATCTCGGTTTCGGCGACGCGCATCTCTTTGCGGCCCCAGTCGGCGAGCGCCAGGTCGGCTACGTGGAAGTCTGTTTTGATCGGATTCTGAACGGTATTCATGGGTTGTCCTCGATGCGGCTCGAAGACGAAAAAGCGCCCGTGAGCCATATCTCACGAGCGCCGTTGTCTTTCAACATCCCGCCAAGCCTGGTCCTTCTCAGATCGCAGCGCTCCTCAGCGGTATCTCTATTATGACTCCTCTTTTGGTCTAATCTGAATCATGCTCGTTCGTGCCTGCTTGTTCTTTGCCTTGCTCATTCCGGCGCAGGGTGGGCTGGAGCCGTATAGCGGTATCTCTTTTGGGGGCAAGGTGATGAGTGGGGTTTTTCCTTTGAGGTCTTCGGGCGTTTCTACTAAACCGGTCGTCGTAGCGGCGGAGAAAGTGCTGGCTGGGCTTTCGGAAGATGAGCGGAAGGCCGTTGCGTTTGCGGTCGAGGACGATCATTGGCGGCAGTGGGATAACCGGAGCGGGATGCAGAAGCACGGGCTTTCGCTTTACGATCTCTCTGCTGAGAAACGGGAGCTGGTGTTGGCTATGCTGAAGGAGAGTTTGAGCGCGAAGGGGCTGGAGCGGAGCCGGAATATTATGCGGCTGGATGAGACTCTAGGAGAGCTGACGGGGCGGCCGGCTTATGGGGAGTGGCGGTATCGGCTATCGGTTTTTGGGACGCCGAGCGTGACGGAGCCCTGGGGATGGCAGATCAATGGGCACCATTTGAACATCAACTACTTCGTGCTGGGCGATCAGGTGGTGATGACGCCTACGTTTATGGGCACGGAGCCCGCTGTGGCTACTACGGGCAAGTTTGCGGGGACCAAGGCGCTGCAGGACGAGCAGGATCGAGGGTTGGCGTTTATGCGGTCTTTACCGGCTGAGTTGCAGGCGAAGGCGCTGCTTTCTTCCGAGAAAGGGTTGACGAACAATGTGGCGGAGGCTTATAAGGACAACGTGAATCTGGACTTTGCCGGGCTGAAGGCTTCTTCGCTAAATGCCTCTCAAAGGAATGCTTTGCTGGATCTCATTCGCGAGTACGTGGGCAACATGCGGGATGGGCATGCGAAGGTGAAGATGTCGGAGGTGGAGAAGCATCTGGACGACACCTGGTTTGCCTGGATCGGGTCTACGGCGGTGGATGGCGTTTTCTATTATCGAATTCAGAGCCCGGTGATCCTGATCGAGTTCGATCACCAGCAGGCGGCGGCGCTTCGTCAGAACGGGCCGACTCGGCAGCATATTCACACTGTCGTTCGGACGCCGAACGGGAACGATTATGGGAAGGATCTGCTGAGGCAGCATCATGAGCTTCACAAGCACTAAGTGAGATGGATCGTAGCGGCTACGAGCAGCATGAGACCGAGCAGCTTCGGTACATCGCCCAGAACACCACTGATGAGGAACGAATGCAGTGGCTCGAGGACACCCTCTTCTTCCTTTGGCGGAACGGCCTTTTGAAAAGCCTCTTGCCGGCCCCGGATGAAGCGGAAAAACCCGAGAGCTAGCGCATAAAACCGCCAGACCACGTCTCATCGGCACCCGAGACATCCCATACGACGAGATCTTTGTAGATGCCCTTGCCCTTCATCTTGATCGACTTCAGAACTGGACGGCCACTCAGCACCTTGTCCTTTGTGTAGTCCAAGTAATCGACCACGTAGGAGATGTTGTTTTCTTTGATGTAGGTCGAAAGCGGCTTTTTGCCCGAGAGCACCTCTTCCTTGTACTGGCGCGAGTTGATGAATCCGTCGAGATTGATCGTTCGATGGTCGCTGAAGTAGCCGATCTGACCGGCGTTCCAGCTCGCAATGATCGCATCCTTCGGCAGGTTTTCCTTCACCCATAGGGCAACCTGGTAGCGGTAGTTGCCGAAGCCGTTGAACGGCTGGTTCAGCCGCTTGTAGCCCATGATCAAGCCGAAACACAGCAGCGTCCCGCAACCGGCGAGGACATATCGGCGGACCTGTTTTTCTTCAAAAGCGAGGGCGATACAGAGGCTGATGATAAAGAAGACGCTTATGTTCGTCGGCGAGAAATACCACTTGGGCGACGTTACATGGACCGTCAGCACGTAGAGGCTGTGCAGCACAACGCCGAGCAGGAGGGGCAGGCAAACGTTCTTGAGAAGAAACCGGCCCTCGGGCTGGCTTCGGGCCTTCAAGAAGCTGATGAACCCTACGCCGAACAGCGCGAGGGTGACCACCCGCCCCAGGGTGAAGGTGAAGCCGATGCTCTTGATGATGACCTTCAAACGCAGAATCAGCTCGCCCGGGCTGCGAGGTGGCCCAGCACTCGATTTGATGAGGCCAGAGATTGGCAGGTAGGTGCCGCCCCAGGAGTGTAGGATCAAAAAGTAGGGAATGAAGCCGATCAGTACGAAGAGGAAGGACGCCGCAAGGATCCGGTTAGACCTCGTTCGCTCTTCTCTTGGCAGGAGCAGCACCGCGGCGGACAACAATCCGATTGCGAACGGCAGAGTGTCGATGCGGCTCCAGAGGAGCACCAGAACGGGGCAGCCCAGCTTGAAAGCGTCTGCCATAGTGCGTCTTTCCGTCTTCCACCAGCCGATCAGGGCCGCCAAACACCACCAGAATGCGAAGGCGGTAAGCGCATTCTCCATTCCGGTTGTCACCATTGTCGTCGCCATCACGTAGGCAGTCCAGATGGCTCCGGCCGTGTAGACGAAGGTTTGATTCCCAAGCCGCTTCCCGATCGAGAGAATGAATCCGAGCCCCCCAGCACCAAGCAAAATGGAAAACAGGATCGAGGCCTGCAACAGCCAATCGCGACTGGGAGCGACTTGCGCCAAACCCAGCATCAGCAGGTACCAGAGCGGGTGAAAACCGTTCGTCGGGTGCATTCCGTCGAAGGTTGGATACCCGAGCCTCACGTGATTCCAGGCCGTGTTCAAGTAGTAGAACACATCGTCCACCGTGTGGCGCGTGGTGAGATACTCCGAGCCTTTCGCAATGCTCACGAGCCCCCAGATCAGGAGCAGCATTGCCAAACCGGCGAGATAGAGGGCAGGCGAGCGGTTCGGGCGTTCGGTTTCCATAGACTTGATGCGGGTATCACAGCCTACCGATGCAGCGCCTCGTAATCGCCACGCACAACAGAAAGAAAGCAAGAGAGATGATCCAGATTCTCTCCGAACGCTTTCCGGAGCTCGAACTGCTCACGCTCGCGGACTACGAAGGAGCGCCCGAGCCGGAGGAGACGGGCACCACCTACGAGGAGAACGCCTCGATCAAGGCCAGAAGTGCGGCGGCCTTCACCGGGGAGTGGTGTTTATCGGACGACGCCGGCCTGGAGATCGACGCCCTGGGGGCAGCACCGGGGCTATATTCAAAGAGATTCGGCGGAGAAGGCCTCCCGTTCCCAGAGAAGATCGCACTCATTCTCGCCCGTATGGAAGGCGTTCCCAATGAGAAACGGGGGGCGAGGTTTCGCTGCTGCGTCGCACTCGCCAGTCCAGAGGAAGCAACCGAGGCCTTTATGGCGACCTGCGAAGGAAGAATCGCGCACGAGCCGAGCGGTGGTGGCGGCTTTGGCTACGACCCCATCTTCTATCTCCCCGATCTCGGCTGCACGATGGCGGACCTAACCGCCGAGCAGAAGCACAAGATCAGCCACCGCGGCAAGGTGCTGGCGATGGTGTCCGAGCGGATCGCTACCCTAATCCAATAAGCAGCTCGCGAATCTGGTCCCGCAGTTCCCCATGTTCCGACTCGTCAAAGCCCAGCGCGGGATCCTCGCGAATTGATGGTGGATAAAGAAAAGGCGGTGCCGTACGATGCACAGGATCTTCATCGACGAAACGAGGAAAAACATGCGCATGCAGGAACGGGTCAAGATTCCCATAGATCGAGTAGTTGATCCTCACTGCCCCCGTTGCCTGCTGCACCGCATCGCCTAGCTTAGCCATATCGCTCAAGAACTCGGCCCGTGCCTCACCTTCTAGCTCGTTTAGCTGGCCGACCTTCGGAAATGCTAGGAGCAGGCAGTAGCCTCGAAGGAACTGCGTGTCGGCCATCACGGCAAATCCACTCTTCAATTTCGCGATGATTTGAGGAGAGTTGCCGCCCTCCAATTGAGCTAAGCGTTCATCAGGAGTCACTGCTTAGCATTGAACCCGAGATAAACCAGCAAAGTTGCCATACACTGAACGTGAGGTATCGCAACGATGAAATCATACATATCCTACATCGTCGTGGCCGCAATGATCCTCGTACTCGCGGCCATTCTATTCCCCGTCTTTGCCCAATCGAAAGAAGCGTCAAAGAAAACTGCAGAACTGTCCAGGAGGAAGCAGGCAGCGATGGCAGCAGCCATCGAAGCTGAAAATGGCTTCCAACCGGTCAGTCGCGACTCCCTGAAATCGCTGCTTGACGAACGCATGGTGATCCGCAGCGCGGAGCTGACCGTGCGCGTCGACAGTGTCGAGAAGGCGGAGCAGGCGGTGAACCGCATCGTCCGCGAACGAGGTGGCTACGTCACCGAAGCTCGCAGCTCCGATCTCGCGACCCAGTATCCAATCATGACGTTGACGATGCGCGTGCCCGTTGCCGCATTCGACCAGATCATGTCGGGAATTGAAGGACTCGGCGTTCGCCTCAACAAGGCGATCACGTCCAAGGACGTGACCGAAGAGGTGGTTGACCTCGATGCTCGCATCAAGACGATGTCCATTCAGGAGGAAACATTCCGCGGACTTTTGAAGGATGCTCGGAGCCTGAACTCAGTGATGGCCCTTCAAGAGAAGCTAACGGACATCCGATCCGAGATCGAGAGTCTTCTCGCTCAAAGAACGTCGCTTGCGAAGCAAGCGGCATTCTCCACACTCACTCTCACGCTCGAACAAGCTGCGGTTGGTACGGCTCCTGCGAGGGATCCGAACTGGCTGGCTCAAGCTTGGGGCGAAGCCACAACGTCGATGGGTGCGTTCACGCGCTCGTTTACGGTGATCTTGGTTTGGCTGATGGTGTTCAGTCCACTCTGGATCGTGCTCGCGTTCCTCGGCGTCAAGCTTCGCCGCGCAACTCAGTTGAAGTCGCAGGCATAGCTTCCCTTCTGCTCCTCCCGGCACTCCGGGAGGAGAAGCTTACGGTAAGGTTCGACTATGAAGAGAGTCGTGACTTATTGCCTCGGAATCGGGTTGGCTGCCATGACAATGCTCGCGCTTTCGCAAGAAATCCAAAAGCCGCCGAATCCCGATTCTCAGTACCGACTCGGCCCAGATTCACTTCCTCAGGAAGGAGTTCCGAAAGGCGAGATCAAAGGTCCCTACGTGATCGCGAGTAGTGCCTATCCAGGAACCCAGCACACCTATTGGGTCTACGTGCCCGCGCAATACGATCCGAAGCAGGCAGCGGCGCTCATGGTGTTTCAGGACGGCCACGCTTTCAAAGAAGAAAACGGGGAGGTTCGCGCCCAGAACGTGATGGACAACCTGATCTATCGCCGGGAAATCCCGGTAATGATCGGCGTATTTATCAACCCTGGTCGTACCCCCGAGCAGACCGAGCCATCCTCCAAAGCCGGCTGGGGTGACGGGTTTACGAACCGGGGCACCGAATACAACTCGCTGGACGACCGATACGCACGCGTAATCACCGAAGAGCTGCTCCCTGCGCTCGAGAAGGACTACAACATTTCCAAAGACCCTGAGCAACGAGGCATCGGTGGATCTAGCTCCGGCGCCATTGCTGCGTTCACGGTTGCCTGGGAGCGGCCGAATGCATTTCGCAAGGTGTTGAGCAACGTTGGCAGCTTTACGAATATTCGGGGCGGGCACCAGTACGCAGACATCGTGATGAGTTCGCCGAAGAAGCCGATTCGGGTGTTCCTCTGCGATGGGCGCAACGACAATCGCGGCATTCGGAATGGTGTTTACGACGAGAAGTGGGACTGGTTCCTGCAGAATGTGCGGCTTCAAAAGGCACTCGCGGCAAAGGGTTACGACCTGAACTACACCTGGGGCATGAACAACCATGGACAGCGATTCGGCGGCGCCATCATGCCGGAGATGATGCGCTGGCTTTGGCGCGATGGACCGGTGTCCACCGATCCGAGCGATGCGTTGGAGCGAAGCTTCAGACAAGCCGTTCTCAAGCAATAATCTGCGTCGGATCTAAAATCACCGACAAAAGATGCGACTTTCTCTTCCAAGCTCCGATCATAGAAGGAGCGAATGACCGAGAGACAGCCGCGGCAAACCATTCAAGCGCTCCTCGGCCCCGCCTTCGCGCGTGCGAAGGTTGGAATGTGTTGCACCGATCAGGAAGGGCGCGTCATCGCTGCCAATCCCGAGCTCTGCCTGATGTTTCAGATGACGCAGGAGGAGATCATTGGCCACAACTTCCTCATCTTCGTGCCAAGGCCGGATCGCAGAACCGCACGGCAATCGTTCCAAGCGGTGGTTGAGGGAGGCTTCCTGGATCAGCCCGACTGGTTCGTGCGTCTCCGAGACGGCGGCACGATGTGGGTTCGTGTGGCACCCTCGCTCTATGAGCTGCCCGACGGATCACGCACCGTCCTGAGCGTCCTCACCGATGTAACCGGCTCAAGGAGTGCGGAAGCGGCGCGACAAAGGGCGGAGCATCGTGCCCGAGGCTTCATGGAGTCGAACGTGATGGGCGTCATGGAGTGGACCGTCGACGGCACGATTGTCGACGCGAACGACGCGTTTGCCAAGCTGGTGGGATTCTCGCGAGCATCGAATTTGCCGGAAGACCTCGAGTGGCAGCAGCTCACGCCGCCAGAGTACGCACCCATCGATCGAGCCGCGATGCGCGAGCTGCTGGAAACGGGCAGTTGTCGGCCCTACGCGAAAGAGCTCTTTCGCACCGATGGCAGCCGCATTGCCGTCCTTGTGGCTTCTACGAGGCTTTCCGAGGATGAGGGGCGCTTCGTGACTTACCTTTTGGACAGAACCGACGCGAAGATGGTCGAGGCAGCGCTCATGGAGGGCCAGGAAACCCTCAGGCGCGTTCTCGACACGGCCCTCGATGCCGTCATCCTTATGGATGCGAATGGAACGGTTCGCGAGTGGCTGGGCTCAAGCGAGCGGCTGCTGGGGTGGTCGAGCACGGAAGTTATTGGCCAGAGCTTCATCGACCTCCTTGTCGCGCCCAATGCTCGCGAGCGGATCCGCAACGGCATGGACCGTTATCTGCTTGAGGAGGCCTACGATGTCATCGGCGCCAAAACGGAGATCGAAGCTCTGCACAAGGACGGGCACGAAGTGCCGGTCGAGCTATCTATGTCAGCCGCGACGCTAGGAGGGCGAACGATCCTCTGCGCGTTCCTTCACGACGTGACCCAGCGACGGAAAGCGGAGGAGCAGGCCAAGGATATGAACCGCATCCTAGAAACTCGCGTCGAGGAGCGGACGGCGGAGCTTCAGCGCGCGTTTGAAGAGCTTGAACGGTTCAGTTACTCGGTTTCGCACGACTTGAGGGCTCCGCTTCGAAGCATCAACGGTTTCGCGACCGTGGTGATGTCCGAATACAAGGACGAACTCGGCAGCGATGGCATGGAAAACTTGCAGCGCATCCTCGCTGCCAGCAAGCGCATGGCACAGCTCATCGACGAGTTGCTTGGCTTTGCGAGACTTGCCAGGGTTCAGTTGAGGATGCAGGACATCGATATGTCAGTCCTGGCCGTAGTCGTCACGAAGGATTTGGAAACGCACTGGCCGCAGCACACCGAGTTCAAGATTCAGCCGGGGATGAAGGCAAAAGGCGACCTGAACCTAATACGTCTCGTCCTCACGAACCTCGTCAGCAACGCGCTCAAATTCACATCGAGGGTGGAGCATCCGCTAATCGAGATCGGAGAAGACCCGGAAAGAGGCTTCTTCGTGAAAGACAACGGCGCCGGCTTTAATCCAGACTTCGCCTCACGTCTTTTCAGGCCGTTCGAGCGGCTGCACACGGATGAAGATTTCCAGGGCACGGGCATCGGCCTCGCAAATGTCGAGCGTGTGATTCGCCGACATGGAGGGGAGGTTTCCGCCGAGGGCAGCCCCGGCAAGGGCGCAACATTCTATTTCACCCTCGGCGAAAACTAGCTACTGATTAGTAGCGACTGCGATAGTAGTAGCCGCCGCCGCCGAACAGCAACAGCACGACGAGCACGATTAACACGATTGTCAGCATTTTCTTGTTCTCCTTTTTGTGTGGCATTTCGCCACAGTTACCCCTGGGACTGATTCGCTAGACCTCGCGTTCCGCTCGGTAGGTCTCCAGGAACGGCTCAGGAACCTGGCAAGTCCTATTGCTGAACTCAAAATGGAAACTTCAAAAGAAAGACTCATCCGCTATCTGCAGGACGCTCACGCAGCCGAGACGGGCATCCAGGACACGCTAGAAGGATTCATTTCCGACTGCAACGATCCCGACATTCTGGAGCTCTACAAAGACCACCTGGTGCAAACCATCAGCCAGGCGCGCAGGTTGGAAGACAGGCTGCGAATGCTCGACGCTACGCCCAGCACCGGCAAGGGCTTCCTGAACTCGATGATGGCAAAGGCGAGTGAGTTCCTCCAAGCAGCGCACGACGATTACGACCGCAACACACAAAACCTTATAAAGGCATACGCCACCGAGCACCTGGAGCGCGCCATGTACGAATCGCTGTACGCCTTTGCCACGGCCATCGGAGACACGGACACCGCCCGCCTCGCTCGCGAGATCCAGCTCGAAGAAGCGATGACCGCCGAAAAGCTGTTTCCGCTCATCGAGCAGTACGCGATGGGTGCGTGGGCCGAAGCGCGCCCGCAGGCTTACTCGAGCTGATTCTTCTGCTTGAACGTGCGATAAGCACGTTCAAGCTCTAGCCACAGCTCCTGCCAGTCCGTGGGTGCAATCGAGAAGGCCATACGGTATAGGGGCCCTTCCATGCGCATCGGAAACATCTCCACTTTGACTGGCTTCTTCTTGGCGTCATACGCAATGAGGAAGATCTCCTGAATCAGGTCGTTCGTCATCGCGAGGCAACCAATACTCACGCAGCTCCCGTGAATGAAGATATCGCCGCCGGGATCGAGCCCTGACGAGCGTCTTCGATCCGCCGCATTCGGGTAGTTCAGGCCGAGTGAAAGCAGGAACTGCGACTTCGGATTGTAGCGATCCACATAGTAAAAGCCCTCCGGCGCTTGCAAGTCTCCACGCTGCTTCTTCGGTCCCAGAGTGCCGGACATCGCGGCAATTGGGTACGTCTTGAACAGCTTCATCCGCTTGCCCGCGCCGACCCAAACCTCGAGTTGCCGCTCGGACTTAAAGCCTCTGAGGTGCACGATCGACGGCGGATAGCTCAAGCCCTTGGCTGCAAATGCCTGCTTGAGCAAGGCTCCCTTGACCCGCCTGGCGTCCGCGATCCGGTCGTTGTCGTAAACGACAACCGCCAGAGCGATCGCAGAAAGGATGGCCATCAAGCTATTCTGACGCCACAATAGGAAGCATGATTCTGCTCGCAATTGCCGCTTTCGCAACTGCCTCTATCGATGTCACGCCTCTCACTGGCTTCGAAAACGCTGGCTCTCCCTCCGTAGCCCGCGACTCGATGGGAAATGTTTATGTGGCATTTGGACAGGGAAAAGCTATTTATATCCGCCTGCCGGAGCGTTCGGAGCCGGTAAAGGTAGCGGACGGAAAGTCATTCGCGCTCGGGATGAGGCGCGGTCCCAGACTCGCGATCAAGGGTTCCACGCTGGTGATAAGCGCGGTTGGTGGCGAGCAGGGCAGGGGACGCGACGAGAACCTTTACGCATGGCGCTCAATCGATAAAGGCCGAACCTGGTCCGGTCCGGCGACTATCAACGACGCTCCTGCATCCGCGAGAGAAGGGCTGCACGCGATGGCTGCCGGGAAAGACATGTTTGCCGCCACCTGGCTCGACCTTCGAGATAAGGGAACCCGCCTTTACATGAGCACCTCGCGAGACGGCAAAACTTGGAGCAAGAACGAGCAGGTGTATGAGTCACCCAGCGGCACGATCTGCGAATGCTGCCATCCATCGATCGCCTTTGGATCCGGTGACAAGCCTGCCATCATGTGGCGCAACTCCCTGGAGGGCTGCCGAGACATGTTTCTCCTCACAAATCCGATGGCAAAAGCTGTGAAGCTCGGTTCGGGTAGTTGGCCGCTGAATGCCTGTCCGATGGATGGCGGCGCTATCGCCGTGGATCGCGACCGCCTCTATACGGTGTGGCGTCGAGAGGGACAGGTCTACGCTTGCGAACCTGGAAAGCCCGAGCGCCAGCTCGGGACGGGTGTGCAGCCTTGGGTCGCAATCGGGTCCCGCGGCCCAGTTTATGCCTGGCTGAGGAGTTCCGGTGGCGAGCTCGTAGTGCTTGAACCAGGATCGAGCGAACCTAGGGTTGTTGCTGACAGGGCCCTGGATCCAGTCATCGCTTCTGGACTGGACCAAACTGCGGCGCGACGAACGGTTGCAACGCTCGTCTGGACGGATACGAGCGGAGGAGCCCGCATCCGTCGTTTAGACCTAGGCTAGGTCCTTACCACCGAGTCTCGATCGTGTACGTCACCTTCTTCACTTCGCCGGCCTTGAGCGGGACTAGGAATTGGAACGTGTTCGAATCGAGCTTCACGAAGTCCTGAGACTGCTTCACAAGCTTCCAATCGCCCCACGATCGCTCGATGACGTAGACGCTCTCGGGTGAATCCTTGCGATTGCGAACCTCGATCTCGTAAGTCTCCTGCACCGTGCGATCGTTGATCCGCTTGAACTCAGTCCGCTTGCGCTCAGCTACCACGTCGAACGATCGGCCAACGACCAGCGACAGCTTCTCATCCTTTGGTGTGTGATCGATGTTGTCCTCGCCAAGCATCTGCACGGACCCCGAAGCATCGCGCTGATACACCCTGACGATCCCTTTCGGAAGTGGCATGCCCATGTGAGAAGCCGCGTTATTAGTGAATTCCAGGCGAACCTGAGGACTGATGTTGCCCGTGCCGACCTCGCCCTCGTTGGGATAGTAGCGCCCGAAGGCTCGTGTCGCGTCCACCACGAGCTTCTTACTGACCGGCACATTGAACGCCTCCAGGAGCGAGAGCTGCTTGGTTTCGCGATTGCGCACCGTAGCGGGGCGCTGCAGCGTGTACAGGTGGTACTCGAACAGCGACTCCTCTTGGAACCCGGCCTTGGCCTCTGACCGTCCTGCCATCGCATCCATGGTCCTAAACATGGCTTGAGGTGGCTGCGCCCGGTTCACTTCGCCCGCAAGCAGTTTCAGCTTCGCATTCTCAAACGAAGCCCCGCTCTGATTATCAACTGTAACCCAGCCCTTTAGGTCTCCCTTGCCCAGCCCATCGATCGTCAAAACGTAGTCCGCCTTCCAAGACATCCCGCGCGTCAGATAGCTCAGCTCGACCGTATTCTCACCTGCCCGCTTCGACTCGATGTCCCATAGCAAAGTCGGCTTGCTGATCAACCCGGCAGGCAGCGTCAAAACTTCGATTTCACCAGTCGGATTCAGCACGATCCGGCCGTCATCTGTCTTCAGGACCATCCCGTTATACGTCTGCTGGTTCCCGCCGTCGGGCGTGCCGATGATCGCCGTGGGTGAGCTGATAAGCTCGCCTTCCAAAACTTCCTTCTGAGTCCCAACGTGCCGCACAAACCGAATCCGCTGCCCAACCGATTTGTTCAGCACGGCCTGAACGCTGATCAGATCGTATTGATAGTTCTGCTCAAGAACCGAGAACGACCCCTCCTCCGTCACACTCCGAATCGCCACCGTAGCTGGTTCGATCATGGAGGCCACGTCTGTGACTGCCACCGTCTGACGCCCCGTTTTCAGGTTCATCGTCCGAGTCTCTTTGATAAGCCCGAACCCTTGGTTGTAAACCGTCACTTCATTCGCGACGGGAGCCGTCGCCAGTACCGCCGCTGCAATCATTTCAATCATTCTAAGTCGTTCCTCTTCGTGTGGATAGCTTCATTGTGCTTCCACCTCTGTAGATGAGTGTCTCCTACAAGGCCTTGGGTTCACGCACCTTTGAGCTTGAATATCTCGAAACCGAAGCAGACCTTCGAAAAGTTGTTGCTGAGCTCGGATGGATTAGCAAAGCAGAACCAGTGCGGGTGGGGCTTTCGGCCCAATCTCTCCCTGACCCGTTTGCTCCAGAACGGCAGCATCAATCCGGTACGTCCAACGAACGAAAAGTCACTAGCATTGGTTAGTGAAATCTTTTGGAGTTCACATGACGCTTTCATACAAACAAGTTGGATCGGTCGCGGTCATCGCCCTTGCCGTGTCGCTCACATTGCTCTCGGTCGTCAGCCCCGGGGCGACCGAGAAATCGGGTGCCTTTCTCAAGATGAAACAACTCGGACTGGCGGGCGTTGCCTACGCAGAGGATTACGACAGCATGTTCCCTTTTGCCTACGGTCCCGATCCGACGGACAGCGGCATTGCTTATCGCTACAACCGATTCATGCGTGTCCCACAAAATTGGCGGCCCACCGATTCCGCCGAGTCCGCCGCCGCTGACGCGCTGGGCTGGGCAAATTCGATGAGGCCCTATTACAAGGACAAAAGCGCTCTTGAAATCCCTGGCGTGCCAATCAAGCCTCAAACAGGGGTGGACTATTCAGCACCGAATGTACCTTGGCAGAATGTTGGATTAACCTTTAACGGAATGCTGCACTCTTGGCCCACGTATGCCATAACAGAACCCAGCCGCTTAACGGTGTTCTGGCAAGGCGACGGAAATCGGAACGGTGCTGGGTTTGTCATCTCAAACCCGGTGCTCACATGCGACTACAAGGTGCCCTGTCAGTTCAACCCTAATGGTGCTCCCGTATCCAGCCGGGATAAGCAGTATCCGTGGATATGGTGGAGTGTCGATACGCCGGACATCATCGACAATCACGGACTCCTCAGAATCAGTGCCGACCTGTCGGTTACTAATCGGCCGACGAGACAGTGGGAGATTCTTTCTGGCGCCAACGAGAGCTTCTATACGGGAGCTACGGTAAACGACTCATCGAGCGCCTTCAGTGAAGGGAAAGGGTATTGGATGAGGGAGTGCTGGAGAACCAACTCGAGCGGTGGCGCAGAAGTGAGCTATCCCTGCTTCTTCATGCCGGATTACGATTTTCAGGAGGTTGGACGATGAGACTCTACGCGCTAACCATACTTCTCGGCTTAAGCATTCAAGCGGCTACTGCTCAAACTTCATGGAGGAAGCCAGTCCAGATTCCTGGGTATGAGATCACCTGCCCGACTGCGGTTGATTACGATAAGGACGGCAACATCTTCGTGCTCGGAACCGCCAAGAACGCAGCCACACCGGAAGACGTTTTCCTCATCAAATGCAACGGCAGTGGCCGGCTTTTGTGGCAGCGAGTATTCGCCGGACCATCAGGCGAAACGGACACGAGCAATAGCCTCGCAATCGATGCGACGGGAAACGCTTACGTCGGCGTCACGAGCAAGAATGGTGATGCTCTGCAAACCAACATCGTTGCTCTCAAGTACGCTGCCGATGGCACTCTTACTTGGACGGGCGAATGGGACGGGGGCAATCGCGCAGACAACTGTAAGTCCATCTCACCGTGCCCTGACGGCGGAGCGGTCGTTGCTGGCGCGTCGTTTAACGACACGAACTACGACGCAATCACCCTTCGGTTTTCCGCCGCCGGCACCCTCGCCTGGACGAATATTTTCGACACGGGAGGCAACGACTGGGGAGTCAAAGCGCGGAGCGATGGGAGCGGACGAATCACCGCGATTGCCACTGGCGAGCATGGCCTGAACAGCGATGTCGCAGTGCTTCGATTCGATGCCGCCGGAGCAAGAACTTGGCAGGTTTGGCTGGGTCCAGAAAACCGGACCGCCGATCGGGCCATCACCTTGGCCGCAGACACTGCCGGCAACACCTACGTGGCTTCTCAAACGTTCTCGATCGAGAAGAAATGGGACTTTCAAATTAGCAAGCTCTCGTCAAAGGGCGTCATCCTTTGGAATACGAAGTATGATCGGGCCGCGTTGGACGACTACCTCGTGGACATGGCGATTGACAATCAGGATGGGCTTTACGTCACCGGCACTTCTTCGCTTGTTCTTAACAACTTCGATGTGACGACGTTAAAGCTCAACCGAACAAGCGGGGCGGTTGCGTGGCAAAGACATTGGGGTGTACCGGTCGATCGGCCAGAGCAGACGGCAGTGGCTTTGGCGACGAACCCGACGGGCCAAACCGCTCTCACTTATCAGCTAAGAACGGCGCGGCGTGCCGATATCCGCACGGAAGTGAACCGCCTCAATCCGAACGGTTCTCTCATTGCGCTCACTGCCGAGCAGCAGGATCTTCTGCGCCAGGCTTACAGTGAACCTATCGCCATAGCGCTACGGCCAAACGGGATCGCTTACCTCGTAGGGGTTCACATCCCTAGTATCACTTCTATCAGCGGATTCTTGATCCGCCTAGCCGCTCCCTAACATAGCATGAGGCTCCCCGTTTGTGGAGCTTCATGCATCCTTTTGGAGCAGTGCACCAAATTCTCCTAGCCACGGCTCAAAACGCCGCCAGCGCTCCACCGAAGTCGAGTAGATCGGCTGACGGACTTGCCAGACGCTGGGTGTGTTCACGTTCCGGGTGTTCTGCTCATGATGGAGGCATGCCTCGTCCCATGTTAGCCCTGCGAATTCCACCATCCGTCGCGTGTTCTCCTCGCGATCCGCGATCAGGTCTTCGTATGTGACTTCGAGCAGCCGATCCTGAGGCAGCACCTTTCGCCAATGCTCCATCATCCGCTGATACTCTCGGTATGAGAAAACGATGCTCGCACGTCTCAGCGTGAACTCCGGAGCACGGTTATACGCGGTCGTGTAGATGGACAGGCAGTTATCCAGCGGATTGCGACTCACATGAATGACTCGCGCATTCGGAAAGGCGGCAAGGATCAAACCGAGCATTACGTAGTTGTGGGGAAGCTTGTCAGTAACTCGTGCTGCATCAGGGTCGATACCTTCGAGAAGCTTGAGGTATTCAGCACCTACTCGAGCCAACCCATCTTCATGAACGCGGCAGCTCAAAGGATCGAACACTTCCGCCGCGCGTTCATGCCAGAAGGTCAGCTCGCCGCCGCCCGTTACCTGTGGATGACTCGACAGAATCTGCTCGACAAGTGTCGTACCCGAGCGAATCATGCGTACTACGATCAAGGGCTTCTCGCTCGAGATGCCTCTCTTTGCCAAATGGTCCAGCTTCTCGGCGGTGAATGTCTTGATGGTGCCATCGATCATCGATCGATACCAATCGAAGCTCGGAGCTCGGTCTCCAAACCAGAACTGCGCAGCCAACTCGGTCGCTGCGTCGTACGCCTTCATCGCCTCTTCGTAGTGCCCCAGGTCTTCCCATGCTTTCGCCAGCGTGTAGTGCATGTAAGACCGGTCCAAAACAGAGGATGCGGGATCGGCAATCGCCTTCTCGACAACGCTTAGGAACTGCGAATCCGCTTCCGTGATTCGCCGTCCTCGCGCCAGGGCGTAATATGCTTGTCCATTCGTTTTGTTGAGTCGCACAGAGCGCTCGAGGTGAACCCGCGCCTCGTCAAACCGCCCCTGCTCCTGCATGGACAAACCTAGAGCGGAATGCGCAATGTACTCTTGGGGCTGTAGCTTCGCCGCCACGCGCAGGTGAGACTCGGCTTCCTGCGGCCGGCCACGTTCGGCGAGCGAGAGGCCGAGGAGAATGCGCGCGTCCGCGGAATTGGGGGCGAGATCAACTGCCCGCTTTCCGCAAACGACCGCGCTTTCGAAGTCGCTCGCCGCGAGGTTGATTCCTCCTAACTTTAGCCATCCCGCCAACAGACCCGGCTGCAAACTGAGGACATGCTGCCAAATCTTTCTTGCTTCGGCGAATTGACCCAGGTCCGAGAGCACCGCGGCCAAATCTTGATTGAGCGAGGGGTCGTCAGGCACTAGCGCTAGGGCTCGCACCAGCACGCGCGCTGCTTGCTCGTGCCTCCGGTGCTTGATCAAGTTTGCCGAGAGGTTCCGATAGGGATCAACCTCTGAAGGCATAATCTCGATGGCAGCCTCTCCATGATGGGTCGCCTCATCAAGCCGACCCTCGGAGAAGAGCAGTGTGGAAAGCGCAACATGCGCCTCGAACGAAGAGGGATCCAGCTCGAGCGCTCGCTGCAGCGCTGAGATTGCTTCCGCTTTTCGCTTCGTACGGGCACACACAAGCCCCACCAGGACTAAGCCCTCGACGTGTTCGGGTTCTGCCTCTACGACCGAACCGGCCAAACTATCCGCAAGCTGAAGGTCACCACGTTCGTACGCCTTCAGAGCGTCAGCGAATAGGTCCGCGATTGCTTTACTCAATACTCTGCCAACTCATGAAAATCGAGCCGAGCAATAAAGCTCGGCCCAACCAGTGTTTCTGTTTCTACTTGCCGCCCGCCCCTTTGGCTGCGCCGGCTCCCGGCCCAGTGGGTTCCCCGGTATTCCCCTGGGCTTCGGTCTTTTTCTTGAACTCGGCTGCATTGACCACAGGATCGTTTGCACCCTCCTGGCCCTGACAGCCCACCACGAACAGGATGCTCGCGATGACCGCTGCCCGGGCTAGGTTCCAGCCCAAAACGGCCCCCAGAATTTCCATAAGTCGCGATTGTCCATGGCCGTACAGTATGAACTCCAACCTGTGGCCTCACTCATGCCCGGCGTGTTGAGATACCGCTTCACGAACTTTTCAGGCCCGAACTTTGCCGCATGGCCGTCTGCGTAGGCTCCGAAAAAGCGCGTTCCGTATTGCTTGCGGGCGTCGTACACGAGTTGTTCCCAATTGAAGAAGTTCGAGTAGATGTCCACGTAAGGGAATGACGCGTAGTAGTTGATGAATCGCATCCAGGACCAGTTCGGAATTTGACCGTATCGCGTCGGCGCAATCGCAAGCCGCTGAGCCGAATCAGAAATAGACGTGTGGCTGCGCACTCTGCCGTCCGGAACCCAGTTTCCATAGTTCGCGCAACTGCTGCCGTCGTATGTCTGTCGCGAGTAGCCGTCGACATTAAGCGAAAAGGTGGTGATCCATGCCCAAGAGTAGGTGGCCCCTGGGTAATAGGGGTCGGGGTAAAGCTTGTTGAAATCGTTGATCTCTGGGAAATTCTTGTCAAAGAAGATGGGCTGATTCTTAACATAGGGAAGAATGCGTCCAACCCAGGTGTTGTTGTAATGATAAAGATCGTTGTCTCCGGAAATGCTTCCGTCGGCATATCCGTATTCAAAGATCGTCATGTCATCGACGTCGTTCGAGTACATGTGGAGGGCCAATGCGCTTTGCTTCAGCCCCGAAAGGGTGGACGTCTTCTTGGCCGCGGCCTTCGCTTGCGCGAACACCGGGAAGAGAATGGCGGCGAGAATCGCGATGATCGCGATGACGACGAGAAGCTCGATGAGCGTGAATGCTTTGCGCATTAGTTCTAACCTCGTTGTTTAGAATTGCCGACTGTCGTTAAGATGCCGTTAGCAGTGATCGCCGATTCTCGCAGCCCCATTGCAAACGTGTGAAAACACACCGTTACCATACACCCATTTTAGTTTTCTGCACACTAAAAAATGGCTGATGCGAGGCTAGTGGCGGCCCCCCAACCCAGGAAACCGCAACCCGCCCTTCTTTTTGCCCATCGTTTTTTGCATCTTCATCATCTGCTTCATGCCGCGGCGGCTGCCGTAGAACTGTTTGAGCAGGTTGTTGACTTCCTCGACGCTTGTGCCGGAGCCCTTCGCAATCCGCTTTCGGCGGGAGCCGTTGATGATGTCGGGGTTGGAGCGTTCTTTCATCGTCATGCTGAGGATGATGGCTTCGATTCGGCCGGTGTTTTGGTCGTTGATTTCGGCGAGGGCCTCTTCGGGGATCTGGGCGCCGCCGGGGAGCATTTTGAGGATGTTTTCGATGGGGCCCATCTTTTTCATCATTTGGAATGTCTGGAGCATGTCGTTGAAGTCCAGATTGCCCTTGGTCATCTTCGCTTCCAGCGCCTCGGCCTCGCCTTGGTCGATCGCCTGCTCGGCGCGCTCGATGATGCCGAAGATGTCGCCCATGCCGACGATTCGCTCGGCCATTCGGGTGGGATAGAAGAAGTCGAGGGCGTCGATTTTTTCGCCGATGCCGGTGAAGCGCACGGGGACTCCGGTGGCGGACCTTACGCTGAGGACGGCGCCGCCTCGGGTGTCGCCGTCGAGCTTGGTGAAGATGGCGCCGGTGATGGGGACTTTTGCGTGGAAGGCTTCGGCTACGCTAACGGCCTCTTGGCCGGTGGTGGAGTCGAGGACGAGGAAGACTTCGTGGGGCTTGGTGGCCTTGTGGATTTGCTGCAGCTCATCCATGAGGGCTTCGTCGACTTGCAGGCGGCCGGCGGTGTCGATGATGAGGACGTCGTGCATCAAGAACTTCGCCCGCTCCAGAGCCTCGCGCGCGATAACGGGAGGTTTGGTGCCGTCAGACTTGGTGAAAACCGGCACTCCGACCTGTTCGCCGAGGACCTCGAGCTGCTTGATGGCGGCCGGCCGTTGGATGTCGCAGGCGGCGAGCATCGGCTTCTTCCCTTGCCCGATCAGCCACTTCGCGAGCTTGGCGGTGGTGGTGGTTTTGCCCGAGCCCTGGAGGCCGCACATGAGGATGACGGTCGGCGGCTGGGGTCCCCAGTTGAAGGCGACGGCTTCGGTGCCGAGCATCTCGACGAGCTCGTCGCGGACGATTTTAATGACGCTTTGCTCGGGGGTGAGGCTGGCAAAGACTTCTTCCCCGACGGCTTTTTCTTTGACGCGGCCGATGAATTCTTTGGCGACTTTGAAGTTCACGTCGGCTTCGAGGAGGGCGACGCGGACCTCGCGCAGCATCTCGTTGACGTCGTCTTCGGTGAGCCTTCCCTTTCGGCCGAGGCCCATGAGAATGCCGCTTAGGCGTCGGGTGAGGGTGTCGAGCATGTGAGTGGAAGTTTACCGGTCAGTCTTCCTCATCCGGACTGTGCTGGAAGCCAGCGCGAAGCTGATCGATATTCAGCGTTTGGTCGAAGCCCAGGAGAATGCGCGGGCGGAATTGGGCATCTAGACCGCCGAACATCAAGAGAATCACGCTCTCAGCAGGAATGTGTCCCAAAAAGGTGGCGTTTGGAGGGCTGAATCTTCCAAAATGAAGCTGCCGCAATTGAAAACTCTCACCTCCTATTACGAAGTCCTCGGCGTTGGACCGACTGCAGAAGCCGAGACCCTGCGAAAGGCTTACCGGCGGCTGGCGCGCAAGCACCACCCGGACGTTAGCGTGGATCCTCGCGCCCATGAGAACATGGCGCGGATTAACCAGGCCTTTGAAACCCTCATCGATCCTGGCAAACGCAGCGAATACGATGCGCTGCTCGCCGGCTCTGGCACTGAGGAGACTCGGAAGGAAGCTAAGAAGCCGGTCGTAGTGCGTCTGCTGCAGCGGCTTCAGTCGCACAAGACGCCTGTTTATGCGCTGAGCTTTGCGCCTGATACCGGGCAGCTCATCAGCAGCGGGTTTGACAATGAGATCGTGTGGTGGCATATGGAGCAGCCGGTGGCGCAGCGGCGGACACGGTTGGAGGCGGGCGTGATCTCTACTCTGCGGGCGTTCTCGATGGACCGGATTGTGGTTGCGGGTTCGGCGGAGAGCCAGATTAGCGTTTGCAAGCTTGAAGGTGAGCGGGTGGAGAGTTTCCGGACTTCGCCTGAAGAATGGGTTGGCTGCCTGGCGATCAGTGCCGACGGTAGCGCGCTGGCTTCCGGGTCGCTTCACAAGACTTTGTCGGTCACCGATACCGATAACGGTACCGCGCTTTTTCGGCAGAAGGGGCATACGGATGCGGTTACAGCCGTGGCCTGGTCGCTCGATGGGCGGCTCATCGCTACTGGAAGTGCCGATGCTACGGTGAAGATTTGGGATCCTGCTTCGGGCGAGATGATTCGGGACTTGCAGCAGATTCGCTCTACCGTTACGGCATTAGCCTTTAGCAATAATGGCAAGTTTTTGGTTACGGCGGCGGTCGACCTGAGCATTCGGGTTTTTGATCTCTCTACGGGCGAGCTGGTGAAGATGATGTACGGGCATACGAAGACGGTCGAGGCGCTGTCGTTCCACCCGAACAACTGGCTTTTTGCTTCTGCTTCGCGGGACGGGTCGGTCGGGCTTTGGAATGCTGCGAAGGGGATCGGGAATGTGCGGATTGAAGCTTCGAGCCGGCCTGTGAACTGTGTCAGCTTTAGCGCGGATGGAACGCGGCTGGCGGCAGCGGGGCAGGACAAGCTGGTGCGGGTCTGGGAAGTCGCGGCTAAAGAAGCGGACTAGCCGGGCGTTAGCAACAGCAGGGTACGAGGGAACGGTTTCGCTTTGGGCGCAGCGATCACTAGTATCTGGCCGCTTGAGTTAATTGCTTTCGCTTCGAGCAGCTCGTATTCGGCTCCGTCTGGCAAGAGATGTTGGAGCTCTTGCCAAACCGCACCGGACCAGAGGCACGCCCCTCGATGTCCGACTACGGCTCCTTCGTGCGGACGCCCCACCCAAGTAGCCAAGCCAACCGCATCGCCGCGATCGTTGATTGCCTCCAGGACGGTCATTTTGCATTCGGGTGGCACGGGAAGAGCCTCGAACTTGCCGCCGAACCAGCGGAACGGCCTGCGAAAGTTTTCGGGAGGCGTCGTGAACGTGCCGCCAACGTAGTGGCTTCTGGAAACACAGGACGGGATGGCGAGCTCATCTGGGCCTCCAATCGGAGTTCGGAATGCGCCCTTCACCAAGAAGGCGATTGGGCCGGTCGAGGGGGGCGGTGTTCTGCCGCGGCTCTTGATTCCCACGATGGCTCCATCGCCCGCGATGGCTGTCGGCATTGGCCATTGCTTCGAATCTGACTTCTGGGGCCAGGTCCATGCGGAGAAGGCGCCTTCCACGCCGTGGCTCACGAGGAGAACATTCCCCATATCGTCGATCCCGATTGGCAGCCCCCCGTTTGCGAGCGGGAAGCCGTCGCGTGTCTTGCCATCTAACAGATGGGTTTTGCCGCGACGCCAGATTCCAGGTCCGCCGATTCCAACGATCGCGAGCTCGTCGATCCGGTTGAGCCCGTGGACTTGCAGCACCTGACTCGCAATGGGCTGCAGTTTGCCCTTCTGATAGAGAAATGGAACGGGCATTCCGCCCTCTCTCATCATCCCGGCAGCGGTCCCGCGATCGTTCAGGTACACGCGTTCGACGGGCTCGATCCGCAAGTCCAGCACCGTGTAGTGAAGCTGAGTCGGAAGGAAACCAAAGAGGCAGCCGAGGAGAGAAAGCATCTATCGGTTAGTGCCTTGTGGAGCCGGATGGGTTCAGTGGAACGTCCTACCGTCCACGCAGCGTAAGCAACCATCTGGAGTGCTTGGTGCAGGTTTGCGCCAAACTTGATTTTAAATGAAAGGAAACTTAAGAAGTGCAGGGCTTGCGATATGCCTGCTTGGGGCCGTGGCCTTTGCGGGTCAAAACCCGACTCTCCTCCGCCGCCAATTGAAAGAAGGTGCCACCGAGAAGTATCAGGTGGACATGAAGATGAACACCGTCGTCGAGATGCCGGGTGGGCTTGGTGAGCAGGAGCTGGGGCTGGTTAGCTCCGCCGAGTTGGACTTGAAGCTCGGAAAAATGAACTGGCAAATCCCCGGCGCTCGCGTCGATGCCGTTATGAAGGTCACGAAGATGGAGGCCGACGGGATCATGGCCGGGGCGTTTGGCGACAAAGTCCCGCCTCCCATGGAGGTGAAGGCCACGCTCGACATCTTCGGCCGCCTGCGACCGGTACAGACTGCCGAGTCTGGGTTCGAGTTGGGTCAGATGCAATCGCTCTCCTTCTCGATGATGACGGTCGAGCTTCCCGAGAAGGCTGTGAGCATCGGTGATAGCTGGCGCGTCGTCGTCCCGAAGAGCACAATGACCAAGAAGAACCAGTTCCTGACGGCGACCCTGAAGGGTGAGCGGGGCAATGCCTGGATCGTCAGCCTCGATGGCACCTACAAACTGGAAATGGAGCCGCGGGAGATAGCCGCCAGCGACGGCCCCGCCAACGCCATGGCCGGGCAAAAGGTGGCGATCAAAGGAGATGTGACGGTGGCTGGTGAGGGGTTAGTCGAGAAGTCCTCGGGGCGAACCCTGAGCTTGAAGGTGAAGAGCACAACGAAGCAAGTCGCAAAGCTGGCAGGTATGGGGCTAGAGATCAACTCAAGCTCAGTCATGGACTCGAGCGTCACGGCCAAGTAGGAACGCGTAGCCACGCTGCGCATCTGGGACCGCGCAGCCGCGCTGCGCAAACTCGACCCTTCGATGCGTCGCGTTGTGGGGTGAGGCACAGCGTGGCTGTGCCGACCCAGATGCGCAGCGTGGCTACGCGTTCCTATCCCGGGGGCCAGGCACAGCGTGGCTGTGCCGACCCAGATGCGCAGCGTGGCTGCGCGTTCCTTAGGCTTTGGCTGGATCGGGCCAGCCGGTGGGGGTTTCGTCGTCGAACGGCTCTGTTGGCTCGACCTTAGCCTGGACTCGCCGCTTTCTTGTCAGCCATAGCAACAGATCGTCGAAGATCGTGTACGAGGCGGGGATTACGAAGAGGGTTAGGACGGTCGAGAATGAGATGCCTCCGATGATGATGATGCCGATGGTCTCGCGGAACTCGGAGCCACGGCCGATGGCTAGCGCCACGGGAGTCATGCCGAGGATCAAGGCCAGCGTGGTCATGACGATCGGTCGCAACCGAACTGGGCCAGCCTCAACGATCGCGTCATGCCGATTCCTCCCACGTTCACGAAGGGTATTCGTGTAGTCCACCAGCAAGATCGCGTTTTTGCCGACGAGGCCTACCAGGGTTACGATTCCGATAAAGCCGACGAGGTTGAACGCCTTGTCTGTAAGCATCAAGGCCAGCAGTGCCCCGACCATCGCTTGAGGCTGAGCCATCTGGATGATGAAGGGGTAGAGCAGGTTGTTGTAGAGCGATGCAAGCACCATGTACACCAGGATGAAGCCCATGAACAGCGCGATGATCATCGGCAGGCCCTCTCTCGACGAGGCGTCTGCTTGTCCTAACGGGCGAAGATGCACCGACTCCGGCACAAGGTGCTCATCCTTGATCCACTTGTCGATCGCGGCACTCACTGTTCCATTGGCATAACCGGGCAGGATGTCCGCCGTTACCTGGATCTCCTCGGCTCTGTTCCGCCGGGTGATCTTGTCGATGCCCGGTGCGGTGTCGGTACGGGATATCTCGGAGAGATAGATGGGATGACCCTGCCGGAACAGCAGCGGTATGGAGTTCAGCACGTTTACGTCGTTACGATCCTCGGGGTCGAGCATGACGCGAACGATGTACTCGCGCGCATTGACACGCAGTTTGGTCGTGTCGTCACCTTGATAGGCCGTGCGGACAGCGAGGCCGACGCTTGAAGCATCCACTCCCTGATCGGCAAGAGCTCGCCGGTCCGGGATCACGCGAAGCTCGGGCTTACCGGGCTTGGAGGTGATATCGGGGTTAATAACGCCGGCGATCTTCCCTGCTGCCAGACCATCACGAATCTTCTGCACAGTCGCGACAAGCGCCGCCCGATCGTCTGACGTGAAGGAGAGTTGGACGGGAGGTCCGAATCCAAAACCGCTGTTCGCAGAGACCTTGACCACCACGCCCGGCACCTTGCCGATCTTGTAAGTCATGTCCGCCGCGACGGAGTTCGAGTCTCTGGTCCAGCGCAGCCGCTCGGTGTGCTTTTTCCAAGGCAAACGGTCGAGTAAAGCGCCCTTGTCATAGAGCGTGGCGACTACCTGGGCGTAGTTCGAGCCCGAGGTCCCGCCGCCGCCAAAGCCTTGGGTTCCAACGCTTGAGAGGATGTACTTGACGTCTGGATCGGCGTCAAAGACCTTTTCGATGCGCGCGACCGCCCGTTCCGTTTCGGCAAGGCTGGAGCCCGGCGGAAGCTCGATGCTCGCCGTGACCTGTCCGCCGTCGAGCTCGGGGAAGAACTGGAACTTGAACACGCCTTCCTTCTTCCACTGGCCATAGCCGTAGCCGACTCCCGCCGACACAGGGAACCACAGGCCGAAGAGGGCGGCAAAGCCGAGATACTTCAACCTGGAAGGCTTCTCGATGATGGACAGCACCGCGTAAATGACAGTGAAGATTCCGATCACCATCACTAGCGGCGGCATCGGCGCCATTTTCGCCGTGGTGAGTGCCGCCGTCCCGAAAACTGCGGCTCCCAAGGCTCCCCATCGGTAAGTGAGCTTCCTTGGTGATTTGGGCGTGAGGCCCAGGTGAATCGCAATGATGGCCACCCCGATCAGGAGCGAGAACATAAAGAGCCCCATAGGCATCATGCCGAACATTGCTCCGGGGAATCCGTACTTAGACGGATCGGCATCCGGACCCGTGGCGCCGATCGGCGGCTTCGGCGCAGTGGATGAACCCGCGATGAATGCAAACACGGCCAACAGCACCGCGTTGCCGCTGATGAAGACGAACCAGCGATGGTTAAGGGTCCACTCGAGTGCGCGTCCGTAGACCCGCTCGAACTTGCCGAAGTTGCGCTCGAACCAGACGGCGAAGCGGCCCTTAGGATGCTCCATGTCCTCGCCCGCCTTGTACCAGCGGGACGCCAGCAGTGGCGTGACCGTAAAGGAAACGAAGAGCGAGAAAAGCGTCGCGAATACGAACCCAAGCGCCATCGGCTTGAAGAACTGGCCGACGATGCCGCCCATGAACGCGATGGGGAGGAAGACCACGACGTCGGCCATGGTGATGGCAAGCGCGGCGAGACCGATCTCGTTTCGGCCGTTGAGGGCCGCCGTTCGCGGGTCTTCGCCCGTTTTGAGGTGCCGGAAGATGTTTTCGAGCACGACGATGGCGTCGTCCACGAGCACGCCGATAGCCAACGAGAGCGCCAGCATGGACATGTTGTTGATCGTAAATCCGAACAGCTTCATGGCGATGAAGCTGGCAAAAATGGAGGTCGGAATCGCGATGGCGACGATGATCGTGCCGCGCAGGTTGTGCAGGAAGATGTACACGATCGCCGACACGAGGAACACGCCGAAGAAGATCGCGAAGCGCACGTCGTCGAGCTGCTCGGTGATGTCCTCAGCCTGATCGAACGTTTTAACGATCCCGATGTCCTTGTACTGCTTTTGGATCTGGTCTACGATGCCGAGCGCCACACCCTGAATCTCAATCGCGTTGCCGTCTTTTGACTTGGTGATGGCAAGGGTGATCGTGTCGTGGCCATCGAGCCTGGAGTAAGTCGTTCGCTCCTGGACGGTATCCACTACGCTTGCGACATCCTCTAAGCGAACGCTGCGTGGACGGCCGCCGAAGCTGGTGGGGTCCGACACTGAGATGATCATGTTTTTGATCTGCTCAGGTGTCTGGTAATCGTTCTTGACGCGGACGGTGTATTCCTGCGGACCCGCGACGATGCGTCCTGACGGAGCATTCACCGAGCCGGCCGCCACCGCTCGCTGGATGTCCATGATGCCGAGGCCGTAGGCGAGGAGCTTGTCCTTCTTCACCTGAACCTGTATTTCGCGGACATCGCCGCCCTGGACGTTCGCGCCCGCCACGCCGGGAATCTGGGCGAATCGGTCGCGGAATTGCCGGTCGACCAAATCGCGGAGGTCGCGGCTGGAGCGCTCTGGGCTCGAAAACACAAGAGTAAGCAGCGGTGCGGAAGCGTTGTCGAACTTCGTGACCTGAGGCTTCAAGGCATCGCGCGGAAGGCTGTTGACGATAGAGTCCACCTTCGCGCGGACGTCATTCATCGCGGTGTCCGCGTTGACGCCGAGCTCGAGTTGGACAGTCACGATGCTCAGGCCCTCTTGCGAGGTGCTGATGATGTCGCGAACGCCGTTGGCGCTTGCGACGGCTTCCTCAACCTTACGGGAGATGAGCTCGTTGACATCGTCCGGGCCCGCGCCGGGATAAGGCGTGATGACGGAGACGGTGCCGAAGTTGACCTCCGGGTTCGCCTCTTTTCGCATGGTCACGTAGCTCATTCCTCCGATGAGGAATGCCACGAGCATGAGCATCAGGATGAAGATCGGCCTCTGGAGGGCCATCTTGGTGAGTCCCATGCTTAGCTGCCCCTCTCCTTGGTCACTTCAACCGCTGTCTTCGTCGTTTCCACTTTGACCTTCACGCCTTCACGAAGGGCTTGCTGGCCGTCTACGACCACTTGTGCGCCCATTGGGACACCGGTGACTTGCACCCAGATTCCCTTTTGGAGTCCGGTGGTCACCTTCGCTTCCCGAGCCTTGTCACCGTCCAGGTAGTACACGAACTTGTCGCTGCCCCGTCCGACAACCGCATCCACTGGCACGACGGTCGCATTCTGGATCGTTCTCAGGGTGACGAGGCCCCTGGCGAACATTCCGGGCTTGATGCCTGCTGCGTTGCCAAGCTGAACTCGCACGAGGAACAGCCGTCCGACGTTCTCGCCTAGCGGACTGATCGTCTCGACGTTGCCGATGTAGGTTTTGCCCGGCAGGCCGTCGATGCTGACTTCCACGGGCATTCCGGGCCGGATCTGATCCACGACGGTGGCGGGAACCTGGCCATTAAAGTAAATGCCGCCTCCGCCTATCAGCCTGGCAACTTGCGCCCCTGCGCCGACCATTGCTCCTGCCTGCGCCGGCTTTCCGTAAATCTTCCCGGCAAACGGGGCTCGGATTTGCATGTCGGCGATGTTCTGTTGGACCAGGGAGACCTGCGCTCTGGCCGCATCCAGTTGGGAGCGCGTTGCCTGTACGGAAGCTTCGGCACCGCGCACCTGGTCTTGCAGCATCGGGTCGAGCTCCTTTTGGGACTTCGCGGCTTGCAGCGCTTCTTGCGCCTGCTTCACGGCTTCACGGGCGCTGCTGATGTCTTCCTCACGGGCGCCGGTCTTCATCATGCTGAGCACCTGTTCGGCGTTCTCAACCTGGTTCCGTGCGTTTTCGACGAGGTTCTGCTGCTGATCGAGGCGGTTCCCGGCAAGGGCTCCCTCATTTACCAGGACGCGAATTCGCTCCAGCTCTTTTTCGTGCATCGCGAGGTTCGACTTGGCGGTTGCCAAGGTGGCTTCGGCCTGCCTGCGCTCTTCGGGGCGTGCTCCGTTCAGGACCTTTTGAAGCTGCGCCTTGGCGCTGCGCACCTGTGCCTCCGCGCTTCTTACGGCCGAGGAGGTTTTGGTAGGTCCGACCGAAGCGTTGCGGCGAGCCTGTGCGAGCGCGGAGAGGGCTTGGCTCATCCCCGCCTGTGCCTGCCCGACCTGCGCCTGAGCCTGCCTGAGCTGAGCCATGAGTTGGGAGGTGTCGAGTGTTGCGATGAGAGAGCCCGCGCTGACGCTGTCTCCTTCCTTCACATACACGGCAACGATCTTTCCTGGCTGTTTCGCACCGATCACCGTATCCTGGCCAGTGACGATATCACCGGTGATTTCGAGCTCTTCGGTCATGCTCTCGGTGCGAGCAGGCTGGACGGTCACGCGCGTCACGTGGTCGGTGACGACATCGGAGGTGCGCTTAGCCTGTTCTTGCTTGGTGCGGTCGACACATCCGGCCGTCGCAAGCACGGCTGCTCCTGCGGCAGTCAATAGGATCCATCGATTCATTTCGTTCCTCCGGTCGTTGCGGGTGCGGTGAGGCTGTCGGAGCCCACGGCGCGTTGTAGCTGTGCATAGCTGGTGAGATAGTCATACCGAGCGCTGACCAAAGCGTTGCGTGCGGCGGTCAGGGCGGTTTCGGCGTCGATCACTTCGATGTAGGTGCCGGCTCCGGCGGATTGCCGGACTCGGGCGAGCCTTAGGACTTCGGTGGCGAGGGTGACTTGGGCTTCGGCGTTGTCCAGTCTGGCGCGCGCGCCGGCCAGATTGGCGAGGGCGGTGCGGACTTCTTGGGAGATGTTGAGCTTGGCTTGCTCGATGTTGATCCGCATCTGCTCCTCGTCCTGCCTCGCTGCTCGCACTTTGGCTCTCGTGAGGCCGGAGTCGAAGACGGGGAGGCTGAGTTGGAGGGTGCCGAAGGTTTGGGGGCCGCCTGAATTGGCGCCGGCGGCTCCGATTGGGCGGTTGTGCTGGAGCGAGAATCCTAGGCTGGGATTCATGCCCGCTTCCTGGGCTCTGCGAATGTTGGCGAGCGCCTGGAGCGTGTCGCCGAGGGCGAGGAGCTCTGGGCGTTGGGCCTGGGCGGTTTGCACAAGGGTATCAGGCGTGAGCTGGATTGGAGGCAGCTCGGTGACCGGGGCGAGTTGGACTTCGGTCTCAATCGGCCTGGCGAGTGTGAGATTAAATTGCTGGTGGGAAAGTTGTCGGGCGTTCTTGGCGGCGATGAGTTCGGCTTGAGCCTGAGAAAGCTGGGTTTCGAATCGAGTAACGTCGACGCGGGCGACCTGCTGCTGGGCGAAGAGCCTTTGCGCGTTCAGAAGCTGCTCCTGGGCGTCTACCACTCTCTGCTCGGCGACGCCGACGAGGCCCTCATTGCGGAGGACGTTGAAGTAAGCCTGCTTCGTGTTTAGCCGCACGTCGCTGACGGCAGCTCTTAGCGTGTTGCGGGCCGACTCCTCACGCTCCCTGGCGGCCTGGACCAATCGGCCGAGATTCCCCGCGATGTCGATTGGAATCGAGGCTGTGGCGGAAACCTGCTTGCTGTCGATGGGCTGCGTCACGATGCTCTGGCCGCCGAAAGTGCTCGTGCCGGCCTTTTCAAAGCGCGTGTAGGTGCCGCTGATGGTGACCTTGGGTCCCATGTTGGCTCGCGCCTCTGCGATTCGCTGGCGGTTCTGCTCGATAATCGACTGCTGGATCTTGATCGCGAATGCGTTCTGCTCCGCGATTTTGAGTGCCTCGTCCAGGGTCAGCGGTCCGGTTTGGACGGGGCCTTGGAACATAGAGAAGAGTGTGCCAAAGGCGATGCCTGCGAGGTTCATTCTGTCTCCTCCTTGTGGGCTTCGATCTTGTCCAAGCCTTCCTGGAACTCGTTGAGGAACTCCCGCACGGCTTCGAGTTTGAACAGCATCACACCCTTGTGGATCGGGTGGCGCATGATCATCACTTTGTCGCCGGGATTGAATCCAATGTCGGCCCGGGCTTCTGCGGGGATGACGATTTGTCCGCGCTCACCTACGGTGGACGTTCCGTAGAAGGCATCGGAGAATCCGGCGCAGCCTCTCTCTTTCTC
>JBGGMI010000190.1:0-27617 GCA_041288075.1 Fimbriimonas sp. | reverse complement strand
AGCGTTCGGCTACAGGCGAGGCGCCTTCTCCTTCGGGGTGGGTGGCTACGATTAGGGAGAGGCCGTAGTCTAGGACGGCTTTGGCTACGGGGACTTCTCTTACTAGTGCCCGCATCTTGATTAGGTCGTCTTGGTTCGCTACCTGTTTCGGCTCCTGCTCCAGGGTGCCGGTGGTTCTCAGGACGACTTCCATGAGGTCGGCCTTGGTGGGGTAGGGGACGATTAGTTTGAAGAAGAAGCGGTCGAGCTGGGCTTCGGGGAGGGGGTAGGTGCCTTCTTGCTCAATGGGGTTTTGGGTGGCCATTACTAGGAACGGCTCGGGGAGCTGGTAGCGTTTGCCGCCTACGGTGACGCCCCGCTCTTGCATGGCTTCAAGCATGGCGGACTGGGTTTTGGGCGTGGCGCGGTTGATTTCGTCGGCGAGGACGATGTTGGCGAAGATGGGGCCCTTGCGGAACTCGAAGGCTCTGGCTTCGGTGAGGACGTTTGTGCCCGTGACGTCGGCGGGCATCATGTCGGGGGTGAATTGGAGTCTTGAGAAGTCTAGGCTTAGGGCCTGTGCCAGGGATCTTACTAGGAGAGTTTTTCCGAGACCGGGCATGCCCTCAAGGAGGACGTGGCCGCTGGAGGCGAGGCCGACTAGGACGCCTTCTACGACCTCTTCTTGGCCGACAATGGCCTTCTTGACTTCGTTGCGGACACCCTCAAAGGTGTCTCTAAACCATGTTGCTTCCTGTTCGCCTGCCATGTTTATTCGTTCTGTAGTCGCAGGATGGTTTGTGCCTGCGCCCGGGTTCCCGTTGTTCGGAAGACGGTAACGCGGGCACGAGCCATCCCGCGACTACATTCCTCCTTCCTTCATCTTCCGCTCTTGTGAGGCCGTTGCGCAGGTACGAACCAACCTGCGCCTACATTCCTCTTTCTTCACCTTCCGCTGTTGCGAGGTTGCAACGCGGGCACGAGCCATCCCGCGACTACATTTCCTCGTCCATTCTTCTAGCCGCCCTTATTCAGGCTCTCGAAGTATTCCTTTACTCGCTTCTCGTGCTCCTTTGGAATCTCCTTTCGATTGAGCGCTGACTCGGCCTTCTTTCGATAGCTGGGCAGCACCTTGACATACGGAACGGAGCTTCGGGTGCCTACGTTTGTGGGGGCTTTGATTTCTATGTAGGTTTCTTCGCCGGCGTTCTCACGCTTTTCGCCCTGGATCATGGTGGCTTGGGTTTTGCCTTTGCTTTCCTGCTCCTTGTCGAACTTGTTGATCATGCCGCTGTCGCCTTGCCAGATGTCCTGGCTTGGTGCGCCGGCTCCGGGAGTTGGGACGTGTAAACCCTGCAGACCGCAGAGTCCGGCACCCCTTCACGTGCCTCCGGATTCTTTCATCGCGTCGAGCAACGCTTGCAGGTATTCCTGCATCGCCTTGTCATCCTTCAGCTTCTTTGCGAGCTCTTCTAGCTCCTTTTGCAGGGCTTCGCGCTCTTCTTTGCTGAGCTTGGGCTGGCCCGTTTTGGCTGCTTGCTGGCTGTTCTCGGCGAGCTTTTTGGCGAGCTCCTGGAGCTTCTTGTAGAGCGGGTGCTCCATCATTTTTTGGAAGACTTCTTGCGCCTCTTTCGAGAGCTTCATCGCTTCCATGTCATCTTGCGCCTGCTTCTTGTCGGCCTCAGCTTGCGCGTTCTGTTTCTGAAGCTCTTTGAGTTGCTCTTCCAGCTTCTTCCGCTCTTCGGCGGAGAGATTTGGATCTTTGAGCTTTTCTTGCAGCGCCTTCATTTGCGACTGCAGGGCGTTCATCTTGCTCTGCAGGCTTTCCATCTTGGATTGGAGCTCCTGCATGGCGGCTTCGCGCTGCTGATCGCTCATCTTCATGAGATTGGGGTCAGCGTTTTGGGGCATGCCGACCTTCTCCATTGCCTGCTTGCGCATCTTATCGAGGGCGCTGTCGGCTTTTTCGAGGGAGAGATCGGTGTTCTTGATCGCCTCCTTCATGAGCTTTTCGGCTTGCTTGGCGAGTTCGTCGGCTCGTTGCAGCGCTTGCTCTTTGTTGAGGCGGCCCTTTTCAAGGTCTTTCTTGAGCTTCAGGAGCTCTTGAGCGAGCTTCTTTTCCTCCTCGCTCATCTGCTTCTGCGCTTCTGGGTCATCGAGGTTTTCCTTAATGATCCGCTCGACTTTTGCGCCTTCTCGCTTCAGCTCTTCCAACTGCTTCTTCTGGGCGTCGTTGAGGAGGATGGGGGTGTTGCCGAGGAGAAAGATGGCGGCGGCTACGGATGCAAGCGCCACTCCGCCGCCCTGCCACTTGCCGACTTTGAATGGGAAGATGGAGGCGGGTTTAAGCTGATCCAGATGTTGAGAAGCATCGGAAAGCAGCGGCTGGTCGAACATGTCGGTACCGGCAGCGTGCTCTCTGGCGGTCGAAAGTCTTTCTTTTAGGGAGGCTCGTCGGTCGATGCTTTCTGCCAGCGCGTTGACAGGGACTTTTAGGAAGAAGCCGATGATCGCTCCGACGAAAGCACAAGCCCCAACCAAAATGCCGAGCCATGCCCACTCGGTGTAAAAGATGGCGAACCAGTCCAAGGCCGACCAGATCATGCCAAGGAGGCCGCCGACGCAGAGGCCGACGGCGAGGCCCCGCCAGGCGCGCACCATCCGCACCCGTCGTTCGAAGCGTTTAAGCCGTAGCGTAAGTTCTTCCATCAGCAGTCCTCATGGTAGCCATTTTCTTGTGCATGCGTTTTTCGGCGAGCGCCGCGATTCCTGCGCTCACGATCAGGAGGGTCGTTCCATAGAGCAACGCCTGGAACGAGCGATCCGTGTCCATCCAGAGCGGACGAAGGATGTAGAAATTCCAGACCCACTCGTTTGCCTTCCAGTCCGAGCTGCTCGACTGAATCGAGGAGAAGAACGGGACGGGAAGAATCGCAATCACCACAAAGCTCGCAAATTGAAGTGTCCGTGCGGAGCGGAGGCCGAGCAGGAAGGCGGAGCTCATACGGCCGAACGACCAGAAGAAGGTCCAAAATCCGAGCGCGAACACGACATAACAGAAGAAGGCGGGGGTGACCGGCACGGTTCCGGCGAGCTTCACGCCTCCGTAGAGGCAAGCTGCCGTTCCCAGAATGATTAGCCAGAGATAGCTCACCGCTCCCGCGGGGGTACCGTCGAACGTCTTCTTGATGCTGGCGATGCCGTTGGGCCAGAAGCGCCTCTCCGCGTCCATGCCGAAGCAGGTGAGGAGCGGGACGAAGACGAACAGCGGCGCAACCATGGCGCAGAGGACCATCCCGAGGGCCGCACCTGAGTCGGGGCCTCCCGGGCCGAAGGAGGTCGTCGAGAGGCTCGCACTGGTCGAATAGCCGACGTACGTGGCGGCGGCCATGAGATAGACGAGGCCGTGGGCCCTCAGGCTGGCGACGTCCTTACTGCTTCCGAAGGGAGCGAGGATCGCGCCCGCGGCGAGGATGAATAGCTTTGAGATGAGAAGCGCGAAGATCGTGACGAGAATCCAGTTTGGAATCTCGTTGCCCATGATGGTCGTGAAGGTGTCTGCCGAATTCGTGACGGTGAAGGGGCTCAGGCACGAGGTGAAGGGCATCTCGCGACCCGAGCGCATGAAGGAGGAGGCAACTCCCACGCTCGAAGTCACGACTAAGTAGACGATGGCGATGGCGTAGCTCCAGACGATCGCGCTGACTGGTTTGGGGGCGACCGTGGACATCAGCAGGGCCGCTGAGGTGAGCATGAGCGCATGCATCGAGAGCAGCACGTAGGCGACCAGCACGTCGGACCAGGAGGAACCGCCCAGGACGACGCATGTGGCGGTGACGGGGAGCGCGAGCACCAACAGCATCCAGGTGTATCGGTAGCTTGCGATCATCTTGCCGACGAGGAAATACTTGGGCAAGACGGGCGCGGAGAAGACTAGGTCGAGGCTCTTGCGTTGTCGCTCCATTACGACCGTGGTGGCGGTGAGCGCGGGCGCCACGAGAACGACGGTGGAGCCGAGGATCCACATGATCACGTCGTAAAAGCCCCTCAAGCGCTCTTGGGCCTCCACGACGCTTACTTCTTCCAGGCCGGCCGTTTGGGCATAGACGAACATGCCGACGAGAATCAGCAGGCCGAGGTACATCGCGAAGAGCAGGACCGAGCGTCCACCCCGGAGCTGCACGCGGAAGTCGCGTTGCGCGGTGGCGTTGTTGAAATAGGTGGCAAAGGTTTCGTGGGCCCAGGCGGCGGCTTTCATCGGATGAGCCTCCGGGGTGTCGAGGAGTCGAGGAGTCGAGGAGTCGAGGAGTCGCGCGTGCTTGTCACTAGGAGATCCTGCGATAGGATGCGGCCGTGCAAAGGGAAATTCACCCCATTCACCCCACTCATCCTTATCACTGCACCGCCCCCGTCGTTAGCTTGAGGAACACATCTTCCAAATCAGCGTGCTCTTCCCGGAAGCCGATGACTTTGAAGCCTCGGTTGACAAGGAGGACGAGGAGGTCGGCTTGTTGTTCGTGGTCGCCGTTGAAGTCGATGCGAATCTCGCCGTCGCCGGCGGCCTCGGCGGAGATCACGTGGGGGAGGTCGCCGAGGATTTTGGCTGCTTCGCCGTGATCGCGAATGAGCTTCGCGGAGAGCACGCGGTTGGGCTGCATGCCTTCGATGATCTTGTTGACGGGGCCGAAGGCGAGGAGCTGGCCCTTCTCGATGATGCCAACGGTGTTGCAGAAGTCGGCGAGCTCGGGCAGGATGTGGGAGGAGACGATGACGATCTTGCCCATTCTTCCGAGCTCCGCAATCAATTCTTTCAACTCGGCCCTGGCTCGCGGATCGAGGCCCGAGGCAGGCTCGTCGAGGAGGAGCATCGCCGGGTCGTGGACGAGGCATCTGGCGAGGCAGAGCCTTTGCTGCATGCCCCGGGAAAGCGACTGGACAAATGAGTTCTTCTTAACGGTGAGGTCGGTGAGCTCGAGGACGTTGTCGATAACGTCGGCCCGCTGCCTTTGCGGGACTTGATAGATCGCGGCAAAGAAATCGAGATACTCCCAGACCTTTACATCGTCGTACAGCCCGAAAAAGTCCGGCATGTAGCCGATCATCCGGCGCACGTCCATCGGGTTCTTTCGGATGTCGGCGTTGTTAAGCGTCGCCGTGCCGGAGGTGGGCTCCAAAAGCGTCGAGAGCATCCTGATGGTGGTGGTCTTGCCCGCACCGTTCGACCCGATAAAACCGAAGATGTCGCCCGGCTGCAGGTTGAAGGACACGCCCTGTACGGCTACAAGGGGGCCATATTCTTTGCGGAGGTTTTTGACTTCAAGCATCTTTATTTGCCGGGATGAATTTAACGTCGTTTTCTGCGAAGTTGAGGGTACGGGCGGTCCAGACGAGGAACACGCCGGCCATGGCGAGATAGGCGAACACCTGGGGCCAGCCCCACGAATAGAGGTTCATGCCATTGAAAGACTCGTTGACGTTCTCTCCCGCCATGGCTAGGTGGGTGAGCACATAGAACGGATGGAAAAAGTTAACGAGGTCCGTGATGACCTGGTCTGGCAGCATCGCCGAGCTGAGCAACGGCACGATGAGCAAGAAGATTGCGAGGGTAGCGAGCACCGTTCCGAGCGCCATAAACGCGCGCCGGGTGCGGGCACTGAAGAAGAGGGTGACGGTCGCCAGCGCGATGATGAAGGTGATCGAGACCAACTCGGAAAGGATCAGGTCCTGCCAGTTGGTCTTCTCGTATTCCACTGCGGTGACGAGAACTGGGACGAGGAATAGACCGAAACCGACGCCGATTGCCGCCATCGCGCCGATGAATTTCCCAACGACGATTTGGGCTTGCGTGATGGGGGCGGCTAAAAGGAGGTCCCAGGTGCGCTTTTCCCGTTCACCCGCGATCGCCGCATACAGGATGCTGGGGGTCGCGAAGAGGAAGATGAACGTTTGGACCATCACCAGCGCGATGGGGGGCATAGAGCCGCGGGCGCTGAAGACCAGCATGAGGAGGCCGAAGTAGCAAACGATTGCGAGGCCGAGCACGATGCCGTTGAGGGCGTTGCTGCCGCTGAACGACAGGAAGCGCCGCCGGAACCGGGCGATCTCGATCAGCATCGGGTTTTGGGTCACGAGCTCTTGCCACATGAGCCTGTTCATTCGGCGGCCTCCCGGGAGATGAAGACGTAGCGTATCTCCGTGCGCGCGGCGACCTCTTTGCCGATCTGCGGCCCGGGCCGCAGGCCTTTGAGCTTGCCGCTGAGGCCCAGGGTTTTGGAGGTCATGATCCCGGCGAACGAGGGGCCCTGCTCCCATGCTTCGGTCGAGTCCTTTCCGGCCGAGACTTTTAGCTTTTGTCCGGGTGCCAGCGTGCCAGTGATGGGGAACGCTCGCTTTCCGACGCAGATCACGGCCTTTTCGAGCGTGTAGGGGCTGTTGTTCACGACTTCGAAGAGCTTGCCCCGCTGGATCTGGCGGATCTTGAACCAGTCTCCGGCGGCGGGCTCGCGCTGACGGTAGTTGATCTCGCGGAAGGTGAGGTTGTTTGCCCTAAGCGCAGGTACATGGATTTCTCCGTCGTCCAAAGGGTTGAGCTCCATGGTGCTGCTCTCGGCTCCCCGGCGGTAGCCGCCATAGTAGTAGCCATCCTGATTCTCGACGACGCCGACACTGTCGACGCCCTCTAGCTTGAGGTCGTAGCTGCCGCCTCTCGGGATGAAGACTTGGGACGATCCGATGAAGATTCCTTCCGGCATGCCTTCTTGAGCGACGAGGAGGCCCTGCGAGGCGGATGACATTTGGGCCGCGTACAGGTCTTGCGCTCGGGTGAAGAGGAGGCCGGCGAAGCCGAGGCTGAGAATCGGTGCCGTGAACCAGGCGAGCTCACCCCGATTAAGCTTCTTCAGGACGATGAAGTTCAGGGGAATGACGGCCAGGAAGTAGATGCCGAGCACGAGAAAGATGTCGCCGGCGGGAGGAAGCTTCGTGCTGAAGGGGTCGGATCGGGTGGAGCGCGGTGGACCCCCAGGGATTCCGGAAGGGCTTACGGATGCGAAGGTGGTGCCTTGGGTTTCGCGCGCGTAGTTCGTCACGAACATGCGCCGGCCGTTGAGCTCGGCGGGGCGAACGATCTTAAAGAGGGCGGCCCGGCGGCCCTCCCACTTGCTCAAGGGCTCCTCAAGGAGGTTGAAGGACATGTAGATCACGCGGCCGACGCCCATCTGCCGTTCCGCCGTGAGGAGATTGCCGCCGTCCCAGGCTGCGTTTGCAGCCTCAATGGGTTCGCCGGTGGTGAGCGTCATGGCGGGGGTGCGCGTGGCGCCCATCTTTCCGAGGACCGCCGAGGTGCCGATGTTGACGGTTCGAAACCGCTTCGCCGGCAAGACTTCGCTCCAGCGGGTGTCGTTGAGGATCGGAGCAGAAGCGCCGCCGAGAAAGACGAGCGTTCCACCGGAGAGAGTCCAAAGCTTCAGGGCGTCTACTTCGCGGTCGGTGAGCCGTTCGGAGCCGGAGCCGAGCACGACCGCGCTGATGCCAGAGTATCCTACGGGTCGATCGGGCCCCTTTCCGGGCTTGCAGTACGCATCCTGTACCGAGAGCGCGTTGTTCGGAGCATTCCCCTTATTGCGCACAAATGCGAGATCACCGGAGGAATCGCTGAAAACCAGCATGACTTGCTGCCCCGGCTGCCACTTCGTCTCCGGGCTCATGCGCTGGTTGATCCGCCCCACATTTGTTAGCAGTGTGAAGTTGATATCGCCGTAGTCGGTTTGCGGATAAGCGATGAGCTGCTTGCGTCCGCCTTGCGGGACCTCGATCGCGTAATCGGTCCGAAATCCCTGGCCCAGGACTCGAAGAATGCCGCTGGCACTCGGGCCTGTGTTTTCAAATTCGATGGTGACCGGGATCGGCCCTGCACCGGGAGAATAGCCCTCGATCGTCTGCTGGACGTTCATGGAAAGCTGCGCCCCCGCGAGACTCGCGAGCGGGAGAAGGGCCGAGATGGCTGTTAAGTGGCGGCTCATTGCGATTCGCTCTTTGTCGAAAGACGTTTACAACTGACCTAATCGTTTGATTAGCATTACACAGAAAGGGGTGGTTGGGTTCCAAGAACAAGGAACCGGTTTTCTGGGCCTATGGCTTGACAATTCGAATGACCGAAGGCCGAAATGTCCGCTCCTTTTCGTGGGTCCTGCGAAGGGTTGCCAATGAGTGATAGGTTGATGCGACGAGGAGCTTTCCGAGAGCGTTCGGTTCAGACGGTTTTCCTCGCCACGTCCACAGAAGGAGGCGCGTGGGGGAGCCAAGTCCATCCATGGCATCGAGCGGCGCAAAGGGCGCCTCCTCCCGGCACCACCTCATCAGAGAAAGGGCCGAGCAATCTTCTTCAATCCGCTCAAGCACTAACCGATACCTTTCGACGGCTTCGGCTCGGTCGACAATCGCCGTCCTCCCTCCGAACTGAATACGCAGGGCGTGGTGTGCGGCGTAAAAGCGGGCAGGCACGTCTGGATCGGGCTCGGGTATTTTAACGATAGCGTCTTCCCGTACCGACGGAATCGCAAATCTCAGGATCTCCCCTCGGGCTGCTTCCCTCAGAGTTTCATCAGTTGGGAAATCGGGGGATTTCCATCCGTTTCGTCGCGCTTTGATGCGGGCGGCAGTGCCCACGAGGTGATGCATATAACCGCCTTGACAGTCTCGCAAGCGGGTGCCGACTAGGAATGCCTGTTCTGTTTGTCCCCGCTTCACCAAGGCATCGGCCGCTCGTTTAAGAACGCGATACTCGCTCACGTTCAAGTCGCTTATGTAGCTCGATGGGGCTTGCCAGAGCCCCTGGCTTGCAGCCAATACCAGATCGTCCAGCTTGTTCTCCGAAGCAGAGCGTAGGGCCTCGCAATACCTTTCGACCCTCACCGGATCATCCTTGGGCGCGCCATCATCCGGCGAAAGCGGGGGCGGATCGATAATCGCCGGCGTTCGGTCTGCCTTTCGCCGAAGCAAGAGGCAGGCGAACGCGTCCGTTAGCACGCTTTGATTGTAGAGGCTATAGCGAAAAACCGGGGCGCCCGCGAGGAGTTATGGATTTGCTGGATGTTTTATGTGGTATACTGAAATACTTGAATACAGTACCAAATGAGCATCATTGCCTGGCGGTCGTTCTAGCAGCTCTGTACCTCAGAGGGGCTCCTGGCCCGATGGCGCCGCGCCAGCGTTGGTGTCAAGTAGAAGGCGCCTTGCGTCGCGCCGGCTGCACCTATCTCGAATCTGCTCCTGAAATCCTCGCCCATCACGGGCTGTGGTATGAGGCAACGATTCTTCAGCATCCGCTTCGTCTAGCCTGGGCAGAGAAGGTTTGCGAGCTGGGAGGTGCCATGTCCGTCGTCGACGACGCTTATCCCGCAGCGTGGTTTGCGCTTGGTGCCCAAGCGCCGCCTGTTCTTTGGAAGGTCGGCGAAGTCCCCGAAGCCGATTTCATTGGCGTGGTTGGAAGTCGAAACGTCCCTGAGCCGGTTCTGGGCTTTGCCTATGAAGTTGCCAAGCAGGCGGTTTTCCTGGGCTACGGGGTTGTGTCCGGAGGGGCATCGGGATGTGACGCGGCAGCCGCTCGTGGTGCGAGGGGCCAAGTTCTCGAGATTTTGCCCTATGGAGTCCGGCACCACCGTGGTGGTCACCCTGCGCTCGCACTTGCCCCACCCGACGAGCCATTCTCGGCGGCGCTCGCAATGGAAAGGAACGCTTTGATTTACGCTGCATCGAGGCAAACCATCGTTGTGCACTCCAGATTCCGCGAGGGCGGCACGTGGGTGGGGGCGACGGATGCTCTTCGGCGGCGGCTTTGCCCATTGCTGGTTCGAGACGATCCTGAGTCTCAGGCCCATCGGGCGCTGATGGCGCTTGGGGCGAGGTCTCTTAGAGAGCCCTCTGAGCTTGCTGATGCGTTGCGACTGCCGGGGCTCCAGCCGAGTTTGATGTCGGCTTAGAGCACCAGGGCATGCACCGGCTCGGGTTCTTCTTCCACCTTCGGCGCTGTATCCATTTCCGGCATCTCGATTCTGCGATAGACCGGATCGAGCAACGGCACCAGCGCCGCCAGCATCATGCCCGCGCCCATGAGATAGAAGCACCAGACCACGCCGACGCCCGCAACGAGCAGCCCCGCCAAACCCATGCTGATCGGCATAACGCCAGTTGAGATCATTTGGATAACCGAGTTCACGCGGCCCCGGAACGCGTCCGGAACGCTGAGCTGCATGTAGGTGCCAATTGGAATATCCCCGAACGGCACTGCCAGGCCCGCAACCGTGTTCCAAAGGATGAACAGCCAGAAGGAAGGAAACGCGCCAAGCATTCCAACCGCAACGCCCACGACCGCGAGGGCCATGCTGAAACACAGGCCCGGCTTCTTGAGACTGAGCGCGCCGACGATGAAGCTCGCGATGATCATGCCCACGAAGAACGCGAGCTCGAACCAGGCGAGCGGCTGGGGTTTGCCGCCGAACCACTGCTTGTTCGCCGCCACGTACACCACGAAGAACGGCGCGACCATGAAGCGGAACACGGTAAGCAGCGCCATGAGCACCAGCAGGTCGTGCCGCCGCCCGATGAAGCGCATCCCTTCCTTGAAATCCGTCATCGGCCGCACCTCGTGAATATCCTCCCGCTCGGGCAGGATCTTGGGCAGCCTCGCGATGTAGACGGCAGAGCCGAAGAAGGAGAGCGCGTTGATGAGCACCGCGGTGAAGAAGAACCATCGGGGCGTTTGATCGTAGAGAATGCCGAGCACGGTCGCAGAGAGGCTCAGGCCGATAATCGGCATAAAGCTCTGGGTGACCATGCTGAACGCGTTCGCCTTCTGCACATGCTCGACCGGCACCAGAGCCGGCACCGCCGCGCTCTTGGCGGGCATGAAAAACACCCTTACGCTGGAAAGCATAAACGGCGTGATCAACAGCAGGGCGAGCGGTGGCTTGCTGTCGAACAGCAGGTAAGCCGCGAGCATCGCCAGGGTCGCGCCGCTGACGAGGTCCGACAGCAGCATGATCTTGCGCCGGTCGATGCGATCGGCGAGGATGCCCGCGTGAGGGCCGAAGAGCAGGAACGGGAGCGTTTCGAGCCCACCGACGACCCCGACCATCGCGATGCTGCCGGTCAGGCGCTCGACCATATACATAAAGACCACGTAGTAAAACGCGTCTCCAAGTTGGCTGATCGCCTGTCCGAGCCAGAGGTCACGGAAGGGCTTGATACGAAGAATGGCTGAGTACGTCATAGGTGTTTCGTTAAAGGGTCAGGGATGGACGACGATTGCCACCCGACTCTGCGGCGGTGGCGGCCGCTAACGAAACATGCCGTTCTTCATTGGAGGAGATTATTGCATAAGGGGGAGGGATGGGAGGGTCGGAGGGCCGGAAGATGGGAGGGCCGGAGGCAGGAAGGCGAGTTTTTACTCTTCCCGAGTTTCACACCTCCATTCCTCCCGTCCTCCGGCCCTCCGGTCCTCCGCCCTCTCCCCAGGGCTTCCGCCCCTCCCCCCGCAACCTCTTGCGCGTTTCTCAGTAGTTCCGCCCAAAGGGCGCTCTCGTGGCTCGAAAGGGCTTACTATGAGGGCTGAGGTGAATTCATGACGACGTTAGGGGATGTTTGGGCGACTACGGCGCTTATCGTGGGGTTCTCGGTCTGTGCGTGGGCGCTGCTGTTGTGCCTGGCGCTGCTGTTTCAGAGCCGCACGCAGTTCAGCAAGGAGCTGATCGAAGCTAAGGCGGGCAAGACGTTATTTACGGGACTGCTGATTACGCTGGCGGTCGGAGCTGTCGGGGTGGTCTTGCTGAGCATGCCGAACGGGGTCGTCAAGCTCGGCGGATGGATCGTGCTGTTGGCGCTCATGGCGCTGAGCTTTACCGGGACGGCCGGGCTTGTAGCGCTGGCAGGCGAGCGGGTGCAGCGGCTGGATAGCGGTCTATCCGGCTATGGAGCACTCTCGCGGGGCGCGATGTTCGTCGTTCTGCCGGCGGTGATGCCGATTCTCGGTTGGTTCTTGTATCTGCCGGCGGTGTTCTGCCTCGGAGTCGGTGCGGGCATCCGGGCGATCCGGCGGAAGGAAGTCGTCGCGACAAATCCCGAACCGTTGATGCTGTAAATGGAAGCTTCTCGCCGCGATGTATTGAGACTCGGTGGCGTCGCTCTAAGCGGAGCGATGATCGGAGGGTGCGCTCAGGTGGCCCGGCGGCTGCCGAAGAACGAGCCGCCTGAAGACCTGTCGCTGCCTTCCGGGAACGTCGACACCACGGTGAGGCTTCTCAATCGCGCGGGCTTCGGACCGACGCCCGGCCAAGTCGCGCAGGTGAAGGCGATGGGACACGAGGTGTGGCTGAACGCACAATTCGCCCGAAGCTCGCCTGAGGATTACCGGCTCCAAGCGCAACTGATGCGCCTCGACGTCTTGCGAATCGACGGCATGGAGTTGCGGGACATCAACGAGGATCTGCTCGTGCGGCAGCTCAACCAGGCCGCGCTGCTGCGGGGGATTTATTCGGGTGACCAAGTGTATGAGCGGATGGTGGATTTCTGGACCAACCACTTCAACATCTATGCGCGGAAAGGGCTGGCGGCCTATCGCAAGGCGATGGATGAGAAGACGGTCGTCCGCGACCATGCGCTTGGCAAATTCCCACACATGCTGCGCGCCTCGGCCCACAGCCCGGCGATGCTCGCCTATCTCGACAACCAATTCAGTCGAAAGGAAGCTCCCAACGAGAATTACGCGCGCGAGCTGATGGAGCTGCACACGCTGGGCGTACACGGCGGCTACACACAGAGGGATGTGCGCGAGGTGGCGCGGTGCTTTACCGGCTGGTCGATTCAACGCGGCTTCCTACAACGCAAGGGAGCGTTCTTCTTCGACGAGGCGCGGCACGATACCGGGGAGAAGATGGTGCTCGGGCACCGGATTCCGGTGGGCGGCGGAGTGGAAGATGGGGAGCAGGTGCTGGACATCCTCGCCAAGGACCCTCGGACCGCCGAGTTCGTCGCCGGAAAGATGTGTCGCCACTTCCTCGGCGACACCGATTCGCCGGTGAAGGCGACGCTGGCCAAGGCTTATCTCGACACCGATGGGGACATTCAGTCTATGCTGCGGCCCCTGTTCCTCTCGAAAGAGCTGCTTGAAGGACCGCCGGTGGCGAAGCGGCCCTTCGACTTTGTGGTGAGTGCGATGCGGGCCGTGAATGCCGAGTCGGACTGCTCCGAGCCACTCCAGAAGCATCTCGAACAGATGGGGCAGGCGCTTTATCAGTGGCCGATGCCGGATGGGTACCCGGACGGAGCGCAACCGTGGACCGGCTCCCTGCTCGCCCGCTGGAATTTCGCGATGGCCCTCGCTGAAAACAAGATCCCAGGCACCGACACGAATCTGAAGGACCTGGCCGATCGAACGGAGCAGAAGAACCCGGTCGATGCAGCTTCGTCCCTGGTGTTCACGAGGAAACTAGACCCTGATGAAGTGCGGACATTCGAGCGGCACGCGGGGCAGGACGTAAACAAGGCAGCGGCGCTCATGCTGGCGTCGCCGGAGTTTCAATGGAGATAAGGCGCGAGGAGTGGTGGACCTGTGACGGCCGGGGGCACGCAGAGGCTCAGGCTCCCGCCGTTCGCCCGGCGATCACGCGACGCGGGCTGATCACCGGCGCTGCGCTGGGTGCGGTGGGCTGGCTGTCGAGCTCGAAAGCAATCGCTCAGATGACGGTAGGCCCTGGAAAGGGAGACGGCAACGTGCTGGTGAGCATTTTCCTGCGAGGCGGAGCGGATGGGATGAACATGCTGGTCCCGAACGGGGATGACGGCTACCTCCGGAACCGTCCGCTGCTCGGAGTGGCGAAGAAGGACACGCTCGATCTGGACGGCTTCTTCGGCTTCAACCAGGCGCTTGCTCCACTCGTGCCGCTGTATCGCGAAGGCAAGCTGGCGACGGTGCATGCCTGCGGCTCGATGGACCAGACCCGATCCCATTTCGAGGCGATGAATGCGATGGAGCGGGGGCTCGACGGGATCAAGGAAGGTCCGGTGAGCGGGTGGCTGGCGAGGCATCTCATCAACACGCCCCGCGAGAAGGCGACACCCTTGCGAGCGGTGGCGTTTGGGCGCACGATGCCGGATGCCTTGCGCGGAGCGACCAATGCGCTGGCCCTAGACTCCGTTAACGATTTTCGACTCGAGACCCCGAAAGAGGACCAGGATCAGATGCGCACGGCTTTAGCGGACCTCTACGCCTCGGGCAAGGATCCGTTGACGAGTGCAGGACGCGAGACTTTGCAGGTGCTCGGGCAGCTTGCCAAGCTCGATCCTGCCTCCTATGCGGCGAGCGGCGGGGCCGTGTATCCGGATTCGGACTTGGGAAAGGCGCTCAAGCAGGTGGCGTTTCTCATCAAAGCCGATATCGGGCTGGAGATCGCCTGCCTGGACAAGGGCGGATGGGACACGCACTACGGGCAGAACCTCGGCGGCCAGATGACTGGATTGCAAGACGACCTTGCGAAGTGCCTGGCCGCGTTCACGCTGGATTTAGGAATGGAGCTCTCGCGAGTAACGGTGATGGTCCAGACCGAGTTTGGCCGCCGGCTGCGAGAGAACCAGAGCCTGGGGACGGACCATGGCCGCGGGTCGGTGATGTTCGTAGCGGGCGGCGGAGTGAAGGGCGGAAAAGTGTACGGCCAGTGGCCCGGGCTCGCCGATCGCCAGCTCGATGAGGAAGGGGACCTTCGCGTGACCACCGACTATCGGGACGTGCTAAGTGAGGTTCTGTCTCAGCGGCTTGGTTCAGGCGGCGAGGTCTTCGAAGACTATCGCCCAGCCGGACTTGGCATCCTCGCCTAGAATTACTTCTTCGCGTCCAGTTCCTTCAGCTCGGCAACCGCCTTCGCGATATCCTCGTCGATATGCTTCACCGGTATCGCGTCCTCGTAAAACGACTTCAGCAGCTCGTCCTTCTGCGCCTGGAGCGATAGGATGCGGTCTCGAATCTCCTTGGCGCGCTGCTTCTTCGTCTCATCTTCCGCGGGCGGCACCACCGCGGCTTTCTCCACCGGGCGAACTTCGACCTCCGGCTGAACCGGCGCTGGGGCAAGGCTGCCCCGGATTTCACGGAACTCAGCGGGCATCGGCATGCGCGGGTAGTCGGGGGTGGCGATCGGCATTTGCGCGTTCAGAATCTGCGCGGCTTTTCCAGTGTCCTTCTTTGGCGGCTGCGTTTCCGGCATCTTCTCGATTTTGGGAAACTGCGGCTTGAGCGTCAGATCGCTCAACGTTTGGGGTGCCGAGGTGGACGCGACAAATGGAGGCGTATTGTCGGGCTCATTCAGCTTGGCGAGACCCACTCCTCCGACAAGCCCGATGCAGATCCCGCAGGCTCCCCAGAGCGCCCGATGGTGATACCAGCGAGCCCTCACAACCCTTCTTCTTTCCGACGCAAGCACGGCTCTTTCGATCGCCGAAGGTTCCTGTCCCGATTCCATCTGTGCGGCTTAGACTGCCTGAGATGGCCCCGTGTTGCGTCTAAAGACCGGCTTGGCTGAAGATTTTGTCCATGCCTTGAGCGACCACTTTGAGGCGGTCGGCGTCGGTGGGCAGGTCGGCCAGCTCCTTCTTGAACGGCTCAGGCACCACCGCTCCGTCGTAGCCGATATCTTGCAGCACTCGGAGGAACTCTGCAATCGGGATCACGCCCGTCTCGCCGGGAAGGCAGCGCGTGCCATCCATCTGCTGATCGAGGGGGATGCCTTCGGGGGCGTCGTTGACGTGCACGTAGACGACATCTTTCGCAGTGAGCTTTTTCAAGTCGTCGACGGTGCTGCCCGAGGTGTACCAGTGCCAGCAATCGAGAAGGAGACCCACGTTCGGCCCGATCTCACGCCCCATCGCCAGCATGTCTTCCATCCGGTACACGAACTCGTGCTTGAACTGCTCTCTCAGGGTTTTCGGCCCCAGGAATTCGAGCCCCAGACTGCAGCCGTGCTCGCCAAGGATTTCGGCGATGGGAGTGAACCGCTCGATGTGGAAGCGCCGGTTCTCCTCCATGGGCCGGTCATTGGAGCCGGAAAGAATCCAGGTGGAGGTGCGGGTGCATCCGACGGCCTGCGCTGCTTTCGCCTGCTTCGCTAACTTGTCCAGTCCGGCACGCCAGTTGGATTCCTCGCCGCGCCAGTCCACGGGCAGGCCCCAGCCGGCGGGTTTGATTTCGCCCATCACGGACAGAACACTCTCCGCTCCCCCCTCGTCCACCCGCCTGACGGTTTCGTCGATGTCGAGCTCGACCGCTTGGAAACCTTGTCGAGCAGCGGCAACCCGCTCCTCGAGGGTTCGTGTGGTGACTCCGATGGCGCCGGGGCTGAGGGCTTTGAGCATGAGGAGCTAGATTACACTCAGTGCCAATCGACGTGCGCCGACCCGTCGTAGAAATGAGAAGCGAAATGAAACTGAACAAGCCACTCATCTGGATTATCGTCGCCGTGATTGCCATCGTCGGCATTCGGGTGGCGATCTCGGCGCTGAATGCTCCCAACGACCAGGAGCAGATTCAGCTTGCTCTCAAGGAGTCGATCAAGGCGAGCAAGGAGGGCAGGCCCGGGGGCGTTATGGACAAGCTCAGCGTGAATCTGAAGCTGAACGACCTCGATACCTCAGGCAATCGGAACCAGATCGCGAACTACATCCGGCAGAACCAGCCGGACGTCACGGTTGTCGATCCGCGCGCGGTGATTACGGGCGACGAAGCCCAAATCAAATCCCCCGTTCAGCTCTCGATGAGTTTGCCCGGGATGAAGGTCGAGCGACAACTTGAGGACGTGACGCTGGTCTTCAGGCGCGAAGACGACCGCGCCTACCTGATCTTCCCGACGAAGAAATGGAAGCTCGCCGAGATCCACGTCCCTGAGGAGAGCGTGTCTGCCTTTATGCAAATGTAGGTAGCAATCGCCCGCACGTCTGCTTGGCAGGGGCAAAAAACTCGCTGTATAATGAGCGTCTAGTCGGAGCGAAATTTCGGTCCGATGAATCAGGAGGTTCGAAATATGAAGAAGATTCTAGGTTTATTTCTCGCAGTTGCAGTGATCGCAATCGTCGGTTGCGCCAAGGCTGAAGAGGGCGATCCCGCCGCTACGGCTGGAGCCACCGCAGGCACCGCCGGTACGGCAGGAACGGCCGGTACCGCTGGCGCCACGACCGGTTAGTTCTACTAGCTCCGAAGAAGCCCCGCGAACAAGAGCGCGGGGCTTTTTCGCGTGTGACCTCTCAATCTGCCTCGTCGCTCTCATAGTCGAAGGCAACTAGCTTGCCGAAGGAAGCTAACGAGAATCGCCGTCCCTCAAGGTTGCTCCTATTTTCCGCCGAGTCGCGGATTCGGCGATCAATGAAACTGCCGTGGAAGCGTGACAGCCTTCATCGTTAATGACTACAGGCCGGCTAACGCTGAGTTCGCAACATTTTCCGGCAGCTAGTCTTTGGACCCATAGCTCGAAAAACAGACGTATCATGTGCAATGCGATAGCAAGAAAGGGAGGATAAATCGATGCCATTGTTATTAACAGCCTTGCTGCCGGCATTATTGCTTCAGCAGAGTTTGAAGCCGGTGACCTTCAGTGTCTCTGGATTTAGCTGTGAAAGCTGTGCCAAGAGTGTGAAGGCGCGATTGGCGCAGGTGAAGGATGTTCACGGTGTGGTCGTGACCTTTGCAGACCGGCGAGCGCGGATGGAGATCGATGCGGAGAAGATGCCTTTGCAGCGTCTCGCAACGGCGATCTCAGGGGAAGCGGGCCAATTTACGCCGCGGGTGCTGATGAAGGTAGGAGAGCTCTCCAGCTTTTCGAAACTGAAGGATTCGCTCCTCCAATTGAAAGGAATTCGCATGGTGCGGGATCCGAATTCCGATGGTCTCTTCCTGGTCGATCTGCGATCCGGAGAAAGCACGACCCTCGCGGATCTGTATAGAGCCGCGGAGCAAGCTCAGATTACGATCAGCGACGCACCCGTCGCCGCGTCAAAAACTCACTAGTCCTGCGGCGGAGCTGCAGCATTTATCCGAAGGGCCGCAAGGGAAGGAGAAGGCTCTTCTTAGGAGGAACGATGAAACAACTCTTTGCGCTCAGCGCAATTCTTATGGCCGCATTTGGCTTGGCTTCAGGCGACAAGACCTGGAGCGTAAAGGCAGATTACATCGAAGCATGTTCCTGCAACATGTTCTGTATGTGCTACTTCAACACGCACCCGGACGGTGATCTGTGCGAATTCAACAACGCGGTGAGGATTCGGGAAGGGCATGTGGGCGACGTCAAAGTGAACGGCGCGAAGTTCTGGCTCTCCGGCAACCTGGGTGGCGACTTTACGAAGCCATTGGACACCGCGATCCTAACCTACGACCCTTCGCTGTCCAAGGAGCAACGCGACGCGGTGAAGTTCCTTGTGGGGAAGATTTATCCATTCAAGTTCACGAACTTCGTTGAGGATGAGGCGCCCATCACATGGAAACGCGATGGGATGGACGGACATGCAAAGCTCGGGGACAAGGCGGAGGTCAGTCTGACTGGCATCAAGGACACTGCCGGCAAGCAGACGACGATTCGCAACCTCAACTACTGGGGCGCTCAGAAGAACAATGGCTTCGAGCTTGCGTATGGGACGCATCGCTACAAGGGCAACGGCCGCGACTACAACTACGATAAAAAGAACGGATTCTTTATCACGATCGAGTCGTCCGGGATGGTCGACACGGCTACTTCCAACTAAGCCCTGCATCAAATACGGCTGATCGCTTCGAGAAGAATCGGTCAGCCCCCAAGAGCCTCAATAGAAAAGCCGCCCGAAGGCGGCTCTCTAGGTCAGTGAGGGATTGAGGGAGGGTTTGCCCTCCGCAGGTTACGGCTGCGGAGAGATCTCGCCTCAGGCGGCGAAGGCTTCGCCGGCTTGCGGGAGCAGGCGGGCGAGGTCTTTGATGGCCTTCGTTGCGGCTGCGTTGCTGGCATGGCTTTCGTCGATGAGCCATCTCAGAGCGGACTCGTCGCCCATTCTCGCCTTCGCGAAGGCTCGGGTCACGGCGACCGGGTTGGTACCCATGGTTCGGTTGATGGTTCTTTCCTGTGTGATCATTTTCTTCTTGCTTCCTTTCAATAAATCTATGCGTTTGCGATGTGACGGTCGGTAAGTGAGACGGTGATCTCGCGCTCCAGCCTGTCGTTCGAGTAATCGCTTAGGTGGATGCGCTGGATCCCCGGCTGGTCGTGCAACCGCCGCAGGTAGCTCAGGAGGTCTTCTGCTTCGTCGATCGTCAAGTAGACGGCCACGTCGTTGAGGCTCCTGTTTGTTTCGTAATCCATTATTCGCATCTGTCTTTCCTTTCTTTTTGCTCTCGAGAATGATTATCGCTAACCGGGCCTCAGGAGTTCCAGTGTTACGACTTTTTAGGGTCGTTGGTCCCAAAACTTAATAAAATGAAGGCGGGCTGTTCAGAAATTGAAAGGCCCGCCTCTTCGGGAGCGATTCTCCCGGACGCAGGCACGGAGCCTGCGACTACAGAAACTCTTACGAGATTTGCGCCAAAACGCTCTTGAGAGACTCCGCTGATTTGTGCAGTCCTTCTCTTTCAGAATCGTCTACTACCGGCTCTAGCACCTCGATAATTCCCACTCTTCCCACTTTAGTGGGCAAAGAAAGAGAGATATCGCTAATGCCTAGCGTTCCTTTCTGCCAAGTGGAGACGGGGAGAATCTTCTCATTGTTCAGTGCAATCGCTTCGACTACTTCTCGGATCGAAACGCCCACCGCTCTTCCCGCTCCGCCCTTCAGACGAATGACCTCTGCTCCCGATTTCTTCGTAAAGTCAAAAACTTCTGCAATTTCCTGTTTGTAGTTCGGAAGCGAGCTCATCGGCACGCCGGCGACGGTGGCGGAGGAAAGGATAGGAACCATCGAGTCTCCATGCTCGCCGAGGATGAGGGCCTTTACGTCGGTGGCGTTCACGTTGAAGTGATCGGCGAGGAGGGAGCGGAAGCGGCAGGTGTCGAGCACCGTGCCGAGGCCGAGGACCTGCTGTTGGGGGACGATCTCGGCTTGAGCGGCGAGATGGGTGAGGATGTCGACGGGATTCGAGACCACTACGATGGTTGCGCCTGCCGCAAGCTTCACGCCCTTGAGGCTGTCGAGGATGCCTTTGAAGAGGCTGACGTTGCGGTTGACGAGCTCGAGCCGGGTCTCATCGGGCTTGCGGCGCAGGCCGGCGGTGATGACTACGCAGTCGCTGCCGTTCACGATGTCGTACGAACTGCCGCTCGTGAATTTCTGGTTTGCGGTGAGAGAGGCGCCGTGCCGCAGGTCGAGCGCTTCGCCCGCCGCCATCTCGGCGTTCATGTCCACCAACGCAATCTCGCGAACCACTCCGCCAAGCTGCAGAGCATAAGCCGCGTCCGATCCAACCCGTCCGCCACCGCCGATAATGCTGACCTTCATTGGCCTGATTATGAAGGAATGATGTGGGTGAGTGGGGTGACTGGGGTGAATGGGGTGAAGGGTTGAACGGGATGACTGGGGTGATCCGGGTGAACGAATGCTTTGAGCCGGCACTTCACCGCATTCACCCCTTTCACCCCACTCACCCCTTTCATCCGCTACCCTCCCGTTCGGTAATAAACGCGCACCGGCGGGGTTGCCAAGAAGTTGTTCTCGACGGTCGCCCAGTTTCCGTTGGCGGCGTTGTAGGCGGCAAGGACGTCCCGTACGGGGAGGTTGAACTCTCGGCCGATGACCGACGCGACGAGTTGTTGCTCGAGCGGGATGTTTTGGGTGCCGAACCAGGAGATTTCGCTGGTTGGGACGAAGAGGTTGTTGAACAGCAGGCTCTGCCACATGTTCGAGGTGAAGTCGGTGTTGGTCCAACTGCTGGTTGGCACGAGCGAGGTGTTCCAGTAGGTGGGCGCGAGAGTCGTTTGCGTGGCCAGGTCAACCCACGGCGTTCCGCTGGTGTACAGGGAGTACACATCGGCCAAGGGCCGGCTACCGCTCCAGGACATCAGCACTGCGGGAGCGAGATCCATGAAGGAAGTGGATGCCAGGTCGGTGGTTCGTAGCGTGATCACCTGATCGGGGGTCTGCTGCGTCGCCTGCGCGAGGATCACGGTCGCGGCCGCGTCTTCCCAGGTGAGGTTGTTTTGAGTCACGAGCGGTCCGATTGGGGCGATGACGAATCGCTGCGGGCGGCTGGTCGTGGTGGTGGTGACGACCTGCGTCATCGGCGGTGAAGCCACGTAGGTGTTGTAGTAGGTGCGGGCGACGGTGCGTTCCACCATCGGGTTGCCGCACTTTAGCCTCAAAACGACCGTGCCCTGACGGTCCACGAACACCGGCTCGCCGCGTCGGAGCATCAGCGATTTAACTTCCTGCACCTCGGTGTTCGGGCGGGTGTACCAAACCCGGAACGTCCGCCGCTCCTCAGTGGTCGAGGTTTGAAGGGTCGAGAAATACTGCACGAGCTCCTCGTGCGTCATGCGGAAATACCGCTCGTATCGGGCAGAGACTTCAGGGTCAGTTTGAATCTGCTCGATCAATTGATAGCGGCTTTGAACCGGTCCGAGCAGGAAGGAGCCACGGGGCATTTCCTGGGCGAGGGCGAAACTGCTTAGAAGCACCGCTGAGAGGGTGCCTACGCGAAGAACATTCGCATGCATTCTTATCTCCTGTAAGCAAGCGCATAGCTCAAGAAAAACATCATCTTCCATAAAGGGCGCTTTGCAAGAGAGCCTGGTTCCTGTCCCACCATCGTCAGTTCTGGTTGAAGATTGCTGTTGCAGGCTGGTGCCACAGAGGATGGAAGTGATGGAAGTGAGCAATTGTTTGCTTCCTGCGGTTCGGTTTCCCTCATTCCATCACGCGATCACTTCCATGATGTGGCCACATCCCACATCCGGTCACTTCCATCATCTCCTCCCTTCCATCATCCCCTCACTTCCCGCCCAGGCTTGCTCTCGCCGCCACATTCCGGCTACCGTATACATGTGAAAGCCCTTATCGGCGTCGACTCGCTCGGCCAATGCAACGCTGCTATCGAACTGGTTCGCCGGCTCGACTTCTCCCTTGAAAAGCTCGTGCTCCTGCACAGCGTGGAATCGGTGATGCCCGACGGGAGCTTTCCGGGGTTAGCGGCGGGCGGCACCTATACGGACATGATCGAGGAGTTCGAGGATGCGGGGGAGCAGGCTTTGCGCGAGGCTGCCGAGGCGGTTGGCAGCGGCTTGGAGATCGAGAAGAAGCTGATCCCTGGCGATCCCTTGCGGACGTTGCTGGACTCTGCCGACGACGAAGCCATCGATCTCATCGGAGTCGGCACCCAAAAGAAGAGCTCGCTGCAGGCGATGCTGATGGGCAGCGTCACGCGTGGCCTGCTCACGGCTTCAACCCACAGCTTTCTGGCGGCAAAGGAAGGATTTCGGAAAGAAGGCCCGCTGACGGCCGTCTTCGCCACCGATCATTCCGACTACGCCGACCGCGCCGTGGATCTGCTCGCTCGATTCGCACCGAAGGGCATCGGCAGGCTGCTAGTGCTGTCCGTGATCGATCCCAAATCGCACCGTGCGGTACAAGCTATGCGAAACGACGGCGATCTATCCGGCGACCTCAGTGTCTGGGCGGAGGATCGGATGGAGCGCGAAAACCTCGCAGTCTGCAAGAAGCTCGCACAGCACATCCCGGTTTGCGACGAGCGCGTGGAGCGAGGCGAAGTCAACGCGACCATTGCCAAAACGATGGCGGCAGAGGGTGCCGACCTGCTGATTCTTGGCGCGCAGGGACACGGTTTCCTGGACCGCTTGAAGTCGGGAAGCGTGTCGTTTCACCAGGTTGTAGCGGAGAATTATCCCGTTTTAGTGCTTCGCGCATAAAGTCGCCCAGATCTGGGACTTGTTGTGGAATAAGCCAGGGTAGCCATTCCTGTAGGGATTCACACATGAGACCAGTCAATAAAAACCGCGCCTTCACTCTCGTCGAAATTATGATCGTCGTGCTGATCATCGGCATTTTGATGGCGATCGCCGTGCCTAACTTTATTTCCGCTCGAAGCAACAGCCAAAAGAACAGCTGTCTCGCGAACCTGAAGCAGATCGAAGGAGCAAAGGAGCAGTGGGCCATGGTCGCTAAGAAGGGAGCGACGGATACGCCCGCATCCTCCGACCTGCTCGGCTCAGCCACCACCGGATTCCTCAAGTCTTGGCCGACCTGCCCCACCGGCGGCGCTTACACGATCGGCGACATGTCGACTCGGCCTGTCTGCAGCAAGTCCGCGGACGGACACGCGCTTCCCTAACTGACCTGAACTTTCACAATCAGCGTCTTGTCAGGCTTTTCGCCTTTCTTGATCAGCCACGGCCGCCCATACACGAGGGCGATCGTGGCTTCTCCTTTTGCGGTGGCCAGGAACTTCAGAATCATCGTCTGCTTGCCGCCGATAGCACCCTTCTGACTCGGGAGCGTCGTGACCGAGATGTACTTCATGTTCGGTCGCCCAATCGTAGTGGGCTGCCATCCGTAGCCTGCTCCCGGCATAGCGTCGAGCTTGAACGTCAGCGTATCGCCAACTTTGAGGTCCTGTCGCGCGCGATTCGGGTTGTAGGGGACATCGTCAGCCAGTGCTGAAACCGAAGTGGCGAGTAGGGCAAGGAAGAGAACGGTCCTCATAGCACCCATTCTAGCAAGGCGGCATAATCTACGTACATGTCTGCCCAGGCGGAGCTCACTCCGCAGGAAGAAGCTCAGCTACGACGAGACTGGCGAACGTTCACGACGCTGGTCTTTCTCTTTGCCTTCGGCTTCTCGGTTTACATGGGCGTGTTCCAGAACTTCCTGCGCGACCAGCTTCATGCGGATGAACTGGACCTGGGGATGCTGGAGTCGATTCGCGAGGTTCCGGGCTTGTTGGCAGCCTTGCTGGCGGGGACGGTCTACGCGTTGGCGGAGTCCCGTGTTGCCGGACTCGGGATGCTTATCACCGGCATTGGCATCGGCCTGACAGGCGTCTTCCATCGATACACGCCGGTCGTACTGATCACCGTCTTCTGGTCGATCGGCTATCACCTCTGGGCGACGGTGCAGAGCGCGATCACGCTCTCGCTGGCGAAAGGCAAGGAAGGCGGGCGGCACTTGGGCCGAATGTCTGGAATCGCGGCCTTGGCGACGATCTCGGCGCTCGGGAGCTCGTGGGCAGTGTCGCGCCTGTTTCCAGCAGCCGCGAAGGCAGGGACGCTGTATCCGATCTATTTCGCAGCCTCGGGCGTCTTGATCTGCACGGCGGCGGTGCTCTGCATGAGGCTAAGCACGCAGGCGGACGGCGCGAAGCGGCAGCCGTTCATCTTCCGGCGCGAGTACGGGCTCTATTATCTCTTGGCTTTCTTAGAGGGATGTCGGCGCCAGATCTTCGCCATCTTCGCCTCCTTCGCACTGATCATCGTGTACCACCAGCCGGTCGAGAACATGCTGCTGCTGCAGTTCATCAACTCGATCATGATCGCCTTCACGGCTCCCAGGATCGGCCGGATCGTGGATCGCGTCGGGGAGCGACGGCCTTTGACTTTTTATGCCATCGGCTTGATCGTGGTATTTCTAGGCTATGCCACTTGGCAGAACGTTTGGGCCCTCTACGCGCTGTTCTTGATCGACAACGTGTTGTTCTCCTTTGGCGTCGGATTTACGACTTATCTCCATCGAATCGTCCGCACCGGCGAGCTGACACCATGCCTGGCGATGGGCACGACGATGAACCACATTGCGGCGGTGACGGTGCCCGTAGGTGGGGCGCTGCTTTGGAAGAGCACCGGTAATTACCAGGTGCCGTTCTGGGTGGGAGTCGCTATTGCCGCAATCGCCTTGGTCGCCACGCGATGGCTGCCGAAAGGCCCGCGACAAATCGCCGCAAGACCGTAAAGAAGAGCTACTTTCGCCAGACCAGAGGGTTGATGGTGTCGTCGTCCAAGATCTGGCCGACGGTGAGCCCCTCGAAATACGATTTGGGAAGCACGTTCTGCTGGCCATTGAAGGTGGCTCCATCAGGCATATAGGCGCAAGTCATCGCTCGCCTGGGTTTGTTCGTCATGTTCGCTCCCGCCCCGTGCGCGACAATGCCATTGTGGAAGACGGCCGAGCCGGCAGGACAGGGGCAAGCCACCGGAGATATCTCCTTCCATTCGGGATAAAGCTTGAACAAATCTGCCATGTTCTCACCAATGTTCGCGTTCTCAAAGCGGGCAGTTTTGTGTGTGCCGGGGCAGTACCACATACACCCGTTTGCAAGCGTGGCATCGTCAAGCGCCACCCAAATCGAAAGAGCGTTTTTGTCGAAGAATGACCAGTAAGGGTTATCCAAATGCCACGCGGTGGGATTCCCGAAAGGTGGTTTGATCAGTGCCTGGTCGTGCCAAATGCGGATGCCGTCGATGCCCGCCAGAGTCGCCGCAAACTCTCCGAGCCGCTCATCGAGCATGATCTTGCGCATGCCTTCGTGCGTGTCGGCGAGCTTGATGCACTGCAGAAAGACGTTGGCATAGTAGTCGTTCTCCGAGTTCTCAGTGACATTGACCAGCCAGGGATCGCCAGCCTTCGGCTTGGGCGCCTTCAGACGCTCGTCGATCGCTTCAGCGACGTTGACCCGCCAGTTCTCAAGCTCGTCGGAAGTGAGGAATCCCTCCACCACGAGAAAGCCGGTGTCTTGATAGGCGTCGATTTCTTGCTGAGTCGGTCTGCTGCGCACGATGCGCTCATTGTATTCGCTTGGCTCGGCGCAACGAAAGAGCTAAGATGCGCTGATGGAGAGGCGCATGATCAATTTTGCGGCGATGCTTCTCGCTGGACTGGTCGTTTGGCTGCTTACACGCGGCATGATGAGCTCCGAGGAGGTTCCTTGCGCACTGATGCTGAAGAAGGCGTTTCAGGCATGCCAAATTTACGCGATCGAGAATGATGAGCGGTTTCCGGATGCCGAGCACTGGATGACGCGGATCCAGCCGCAGCAACCGATCCCGCTCCGGTGCAATCGCGTTGAAGAGGGAGTCGGCTATGCCTTTAACGATAATTACTCAGCACAACCCATCCCTTCGTCGGGAGACACCGCGGGCACCCTCATTTTCGATTCAACAAAGCTCGGCCGCAACGAGCACGACGTCCTGGAGTCGCTTCCGAAGCCAGGAAGGCACTCCGGAAGCAACAACTTGATTCACACCGACGGGAGTCTGGAAACCCGTTGACCAAAAAGCCAATCATTCCGGCGTTTCAGGGCAGGGTAGCCTCAAAACACAATCATGGCGGCTTTGGAACTCGACCATCTGGCGTTCTTTCAGCGCGAGGGATATTTTGTGGCTCGCAGTCTCTTTTCGCGGGAAGAGATGGACGAGATTCGGGACACGTTCATGGCTCAGAATGCGAACGGACCCGTCCCCGGCCTTTCGGAAATCGTCAGCGGCCGGGGCGAGTATTCGGCGGACGATCCGCTGGCGTTCTATCCACGCATGATGCAGCCCCACTTCCATCCAGAGCTGCCGGTCGGCCCGCTGGCGCGGCGATACATGCTGGAGCCTCGCCTGCATCCGTTCCTCTCCGCCTTCATGCAGGACGAGCCGGTAGCGGTTCAGAGCATGTTCTATTTCAAGCCTCCCAAGGCTCGAGGGCAGGAGCTGCACCAGGACAACTACTATCTTCGGGTCAGGCCGGGGACTTGCCTTGCCGCCTGGATCGCCGTGGACGATGCAGATTTCGAAAATGGCGGAATGAAGGTCGTGCCGGGATCGCAGGACATGGAGATCGTGTGCCCGTCCCAGGCTGATTCGGCGACTTCATTCACCACCGACTACGTAGCGCCTCCCGAGGGTTTGGAGCCGATCCATCTCGACCTTCAGGCAGGCGACGTGTTTTTCTTCAACGGGAGTGTCATTCACGGATCCTCGCCGAATATAAGCGAGACTCGGTTTCGGAGGTCGCTCATTTGCCACTACGTTCCGTTGGGAAGCGAGGCCGTTGGGAAGTGGTACGGCATCGCAATGACCAAGTTCGACGGTGAAGTCGTGGAGATCCCTGAAGCCACCGGGTCAGGGCCGTGTGGAACTTCGCAGCCAATCGGCCCGCACTAGTCCCTAGGCGTTCTTCTTGGCTCTTCTCTCCGCGTATCGCTCCAGGCTAACGACCCAAGCGAACGCGCCAAGGCCGCAGAAGATGGTGCCAACGCAAAGGTAGGGCCATAGGGCCGCGTTCGAAGCGCGGTAGGCGGTGATACCGAACCAGAAGATAGCGATGCCAACGATAACGTTGAGGATGGCGATCACTTTCAGGTAGGGAACGGCAAATTCTTCTTGAAGATAACCAGGCACGGCCGGGGCTTTCTCTTCGCAATACTGCTCGACCAAAGCTAGGGCGTCTGCGGTGGTGAGGCCGGTTTCCGTGTGAACGGTTTCGGCGAGCATCTGGCGCGAGATGGGGCGGCAGTCGAATTCAGCCCGTGCGATCTCTCTTTCGATCAGACTAATTGCATCCTCTCCGCGAGGCTTTAGCTGTGAAGTGGACATAGTTGCCTTCCTTGATGACAGTATAAGGCACTACCGTCAAAGATGGCGAGAGAGTTTCAGGTTTGT
>JBGGMI010000189.1:0-8391 GCA_041288075.1 Fimbriimonas sp. | reverse complement strand
GCGAGCGAGTTTGCCGAGCAGACGATGATCGAGGTCCGAAAGGCTCTTAAATGGATGTGAACGAGGCGATTCAGGACGCAAACCGGTCGCCACTACTGAGCGGGCGCTGGGAAGAGGGTCCGCAGAACACGCACGCCCCTTCTGATTTCAGCGCCGTTCGCGCTATTTACTTAGACCTCGACGACACGCTATGCGGCTATTGGGATGCTTCGAAGGCTGGGCTCAGGCGAGCGCTGGAGTTGGAGGGGCCGCCGGGCTATACGGTCGAGGAGTGCGTGAAGGCCTGGGCGACCGCTTTTCGAGATTTCGCTCCCACGCTGAAGAAGACCGGCTGGTACGAGGGATATCTCAAGCTGGCGGAGCCGACGCGGACGGAGCAGATGCGCAGGATGCTTTCGGTTCTGCAGATTGTGGACGAGGAGCGGGCGCAGCGATTGTCGGAGGCTTACCTCCGAGAGAGAGATGCCGCCTTGACCTTGTTCGAGGACGCTCTTGAAGTGATTACAAAGCTTCGGGAGCGGTATCCGCTTGGGCTGATTACGAACGGTCCGGCGGACCTACAGCGGATGGAGGTTGCGACGCTTGGGCTGGAGGCGTTCTTCGATCCGATTCTGATCGAGGGTGAGATGGGGGAGGGCAAGCCGAAGCCTTCCGTGTTCAAGCGGGCAGCGGAGCTGATGAAATGCGGTCCCTCGCAGCTCTTGATGGTGGGCAACAGCTACAACCACGACGTTCTGCCGGCACTGGAGGCTGGGTGGAAGGCGATCTGGATTCGGCGGCCGTCGGATGTGCCGCCGAGCTCCGAGCACGTAGACCCAAAGCCGGAGGAAAAGCCGCACGATCAGCCGGAGCCGGATGCGGTGATTAATGACCTGCGGTCGTTGCTTACGTTGCTGCCCGCTTAGATTTCGGCTTCGCAGCCGCATTGAAGGGAGATGGTCTGCGGCACTTTGAGATCGCGCCTTCCTTGTTTCGTGAACCATGCGACGTCGCCGGGGATTGGATCGATGACAAGGACGTCGAGGACGCCATGTTTGAGATAGAACGGCGGATTAAGCTCATAGTCTTTGCGCCTGGACTCTTTGCTCACGATCTCGATGACTGCTCCGGGAACGGCGTTCACCGCTTCATCCAGTTCTTTAGGAGCCTCGCAGAAGATTGATATGTCAGGTCTCTTTAGGGAGCCGTCGGGGAATCTGACCAGAACGTCTGAGATGGGGAGGCAGGCACATCCTGCGGCACGAGTCGAGCGGATCGACTTGAGGATGGACTGCATCAGTAGCTGATGCCGCGGGGTCGGGTGGAATTCCCAGGTGGGAAGGCCCTCCGTCATCTCCAGCTTGACTCCCACGGAGTCCGCAGCCTCGATCTCCTCCATCGTAAGCTCAGGGAGGCTCATGGCTCAATGATAGCGGATTGGTTGGTTTGAACTTGGGAGTTTCCCGGACGGGGACGTCCGCGCTCCAGGAGGAGCACTACTAGGCCGACTCCGCAGAGATAGAGGAACCAATCTCCTAGAGCCTTGTAGAGGGTCCAGCGGGGGGTGATGTCGATCTTGGCGGCGGCGGAGTCTTGCAGGCCGGGCGGGAGGTCGAGGAGGATTTCGCCGGTGTTCGTGACGATCATCGAGTGGGCGTGGCCATCGGCTCGCGCGATTGCGACTCCGAGCTCCGCGGCTCGGAATGGAGTGAAGGCAGCATGCATGGCGGCCAGGAAACCGTGGGGGGATTCGGGGTCGATGGTTGGGAGGGCGATGAGGCCGACTTCTCCGAGCCGTGCTGAGTCTCGCATGAGGCTGGGGAAGCAGGAATCGAAGCAGATGTTCAAACCCACCGGACCCCACTCGGTAAGGGCGACCGCGGCTTCCATGCCCGGTATATGCATGTTCTTTTCGCCGCCGAAGAGTCTTCGTTTGTAGTAGCGGGCGGACTCACCGGCGGCATTGAACAGAGCGGCCGTGTTGCGCGGCAAGGGCTTGTTGCCATCGGGGAAGCTGGTGACGATAGCGGGCATTCCTGGCTTCTTTGCCAAGGCGATCAGGGTTGAGGCGTCTCCCTCTTGCACGTGCGCGAGGCCGGCGAACTCGGGCCAGACCGCGAGATCGGGGACGTCCTTTCTGCTCAGTAGCTCCATCTCGTCCAGGTCGGAGCTCTCGGACTGGACGACGGCGACCTCGCTCATGCGGCCCTTCCTGCCAGCGATTGGGAGTGCGCCGATTACCAGCAGCAGAGCGATCGGCGCGAGCACCGGAACGAGCTTTTTGAACTGTCGCGAGCCGAGCGATCGGGCAATGCCGAGGTTAACGCCCCACAGAGCGAACGAGACGCCCCAAATGCCGGTCCAGCTCGACAGCATCAGCATGCCTGACACGCGGGATTGGCTGATGGCGAATGTCACGGGCAGGATCGGCATGAGGAGGAAATCCAGCAGCACGGCCATGGCCGCCAGGCCCACAACTCCGCGCCACGTGAACTGCTTCATTTCACCGAGGATGCCGCAGCACATCGAGACCACGAACCCGAACATTGCCGTGGAGAGGTAGGTCCACGAGGTCGCTCCTTCGAAGCTCTTCTCTGAATAGAGCAACCCATTGACGGCGAACCAGCCGAGGAGCAGGGAGGCACCGATCGCAATCAGAAATCCGCGGAGGAAACCCTGGCCCGAGCTGGCCCAGAACGCCGGAACGAGCGCGATCCATGCGAGCGGCCACCATCCAACTGGCGGCAAGGAAAGCACTAGCAAGACGGCGGTTAGAATCGCTGCCAGTATGGCTTTCATTGCTGTCATGACGTATGCGCGGCTCGGGCCGGTTCGGGTGCTGTAGACTCAGGTTCGAATGAGTTTCCCCGATCTGGTTCAGCCGCTGATCGAGCGCAAAGACCTCTCCGAAAGCCAAGCCGTCGAATTGATGCGCCACCTGATGAGCGGAGACGCCACGGAGGCTCAGATCGGAGGCGTCCTGCTGGGTCTGCGCATCAAGGGCTGCACCACGCGCGAGCTGGCAGCGTTTGCGTCGGTTTTGCGCGAGCGAGCTGCTTCGGTGACCCACGAATTCCATGACTTGGTCGACACCTGCGGGACCGGCGGAGGGATTCCCTCCTTTAATATCTCTACTGCGGCGGCGATCGTTGCGGCGGCGGCGGGTGTTCGGATTGCGAAGCATGGGAACCGCGGCGTGACAAGCAACTGCGGTAGCGCGGACGTGCTGGAGCATCTCGGGGTGCGAATCGGCGGGGATTCGGAATCGCTGGCGCACATGCTAGACACGCTGCGGATCGTGTTCCTGTTTGCGCCGACTCACCACCCCGCGATGCGGTTTGTGGGCAAGGCTCGGAAGGAGCTTGGCTTGCGGACGGTTTTTAACCAGTTGGGTCCCTTGTCGAATCCGGCGGGGGCGATGAGGCAGCTGATCGGGGTTTATGATGCGGGCTTGATGCGCAGCATGGCGGAGGCGCTGCGATTGCTTGGGTCCGAGAGGGTGCTGATTGTTCACGGGGACAACGGGCTGGACGAGATTTCGCCTTGCAGCACGACCGAATACGTGCGGATTTGGGACGGGAAGATTTCGACCGGGAAGTTCAACGTGGCCGATTTCGGCGTCGAGCTGGTGGACCCTTCTGCATTAGAGCCGGCAACGGACTGCGACGGGAATGCGGCGATTTTGCGAGAGGCGATTGGGGATCTGGAGTCTCCGAGGGCACAGGCGATTCTGCCAAGCGCAGCGGCGGCGATCTGGATCGGCGGGTTGGAGGATGACCTCAAGGCTGCTACGGATCGGGCGAGGGCGGCAATTAGCTCGGGTCGGGCTACGGAGAAGTTGCAGGAGCTGATTGTCGCGAGCGAGGGGGAGTGAGCGTTCTCGAGCGAATCTTTGCGCGCAAGGCGGAGGAGGTTGCGGAGGCGAAGCGGCAGGTTCCGCTTGATCGAGTTCGAGCACTGGCGGAGGGAAGCGGGCCGACGCGTGGTTTTAGGGACGCGCTGCTGCGAGCGAGCGACATCGCTTTGATTGCGGAAGTGAAGAAGGCGAGTCCCTCCAAGGGGGTCATTCGGGCGGACTTCGACGCGCAGGAGATTGCCATGGCCTACGAACGAGCGGGAGCGCTGGCGCTGAGCGTGTTGACCGACGTCGACTACTTTCAGGGCTCGGCGGAAAACCTTGTTCGGGCTCGCGCCGCAACATCGCTTCCTTGCTTGCGAAAAGACTTTCTGAACGACGAATACCAGGTCTACGAGGCTCGGGCATGGGGTGCGGATGCGATTTTGCTCATCGTGGCTTCGCTGGACGATGCCCAACTCAGAGATTTGCATCGCCTTGCCATGGAGCTTGTAATGGACGTTCTGGTCGAGGTGCACACGGAGGAGGAAACGGAGAGAGCACTTTCGGCCGGCTGCGATTTGGTTGGGGTGAACAACCGGAATTTGGCTGACTTCACTACTTCGCTGAGCGTTAGCGAAACGCTGATCCCCCTCATCGCGCCTCATGCGGTGGCGGTTAGTGAGAGCGCTTTGGAGACGCGGGAAGACATCGAGAGGGTTAAGCGGGCGGGGGCGAAAGCGGTTCTGATTGGCACGACGTTTTGCGCCGCGCCGGACATAGAGGCCAAGGTTCACGAGGTCATGGGGCGGTGACTCGCGTGAAGATTTGCGGCTTGACACGAGCGGAGGATGTTGCGATGGCGGTCGAGCTCGGTGCGGATGCCATTGGATTCGTTCTGGAATGCACGAGTCCTCGGCATCTGGAAGCGAGCGCTGTGAACGAATTGGCCAAGTTGGCAGGGCCGTACTGCACGACGGTGGCGGTGTATGGCCGGACGAGTGAGCCGTTTCCGAGAACGAGCGCCGTTCAGGCGGTGGAGTTTCGGAGCGCACCCGGGCGCACTTGTATCCAGGTCATTCGGCTTGGGAAAGATGCACCGATCGATGCTGGAAATGCGGATGCGATTCTTCTGGACGCCTACTCGCCGGATGCTTTTGGCGGAACGGGAGAGAAGGTGGATTGGGAGAGGGCGGTGGAAATCGTGCGGTCCGCGAAGAAGCCGGTGATCCTCGCGGGCGGCTTGAATCCCAGCAATATTGCGGAAGCCATCGCGCTTGTGCGGCCCTATGGCGTAGATGTTAGCAGCGGTATCGAGTCGGCTCCCGGGAAGAAAGATCCGTCGATGATGCGAGATTTCATCCAGGCGGTTCGTGCCGCCGGCTAGGTCTCTTTACCGCTTTCGTTGAAAGTGCGTTACCATTGTGCCGACAATCCTTGAGAAGCTCCCCCATTCACACCATGCTTTTGCGATCTAAATTGGCCCGCTTGTTTGCGGCCGTCATCTTTGCCGCCGCGATTGGCGGATCGACCTTTTACTTCACGCGGCCAAGCTCGGCTGAACGTGAGGGAAAGGAGGAAACCGACGGGCCGGGATTGGCGTATGAATGGCGCCGCCTGGGCATGCTCAGCGAAGACGGCACCATCGATCCGGGTGCTTGGGATCGTGCAAGAGAGCAGATCGCTGCGCTGGCGGCGAGAAGCACCACTCGTGGAACGGAAGGCTGGCGCGAGGCCGGACCCTTCAATGTTGCCGGACGCACTCGTTCGGTGTTGATCGATCCGCGCAATACACAAGTGGTTTACACGGGCAGTGTGGGCGGGGGCGTTTGGAAGACGACCGACGGCGGCGTAACGTGGCGATCGCTTTCAGACCGGCTACCAAACATGTCGATCGGCTGCATGGTGTTTCAGCCGGGCAATCCCGACATCATTTACGCGGGCACGGGCGAAGGCTATTTCAATAGCGACGCACTTGGAGGATCTGGCATTCTCAAGTCAACCAATGCCGGCGAGACGTGGTCGCTGATCCCGTCGACGAACGGGTTTTCGGCGATCACTCGAATTGCGATTTCTCCCACCGACGGCAATCGAATTCTCGTAACGCTTGGCCAGGGCGGCGTTCGGCTTTCGACCGACGGCGGCGCGAGTTGGACGGTTACGAAGAGTGCTCAACGGGGGCATCAGGTTCTGTTCCACCCAACAGATGGGATGAAGGCGCTCCTCACAGTGCAGGACTACAATTTCGACACCAGCGAGTGGTTCAGCCAGGCCTACTACTCGACTACCGGTGGCGCAACCTGGATCGAGGCTACCGGGATCAAGAGCATCGGCTACGGGAACCGCTTTGAGGTGGCGTATGCACCCAGCAATCCTAGCATCGTCTATGCAAGCACGGCCAACGGCGATAGCCGCGTCTACCGCTCCGCGGACGGCGGCGCGAGCTATGTGGCAAAGGGCGCAATCGGGCCGAATGAATCCCAGTTTTGGTACGACAATGCGGTTTGGGTGGACCCGACCAACTCAAGCAGGCTGGTGGTGGCCGGCACTTATCCGTATCGGAGCTCCGACAGCGGGGCCACTTGGACCAAGATCGGGGACGGCTACATTCTTACGGAGCAGCCTCACCCGGACGTTCACGCCGTTGTCGGCGATCCCGGATACGATGGCGTGAACAACAAGACGGTTTACGTCTGCACTGACGGCGGCGTCTTTAAGACGACGAACATCTTGACGGCCAGCAGCAGTTCTGGCTGGTCGCGATTCTCGCGAGATGTACGGACGGCACAGTTCTACAGTGCCATCGGGGACGCTCCGACGGGCCGCTATATCGCGGGTGCGCAGGATAACGGAACGCTCCAGATGGACGGCAACAACACCGATGGCGACTGGGCTTGGGGCGGAGACGGTGGTTGGTGCGCCATGGATCCGGCAAACGCCAATGTCTTTTATGGAGAGTACGTGTATCTGCGCATCTTCCGAACGACCAATGGCGGTGGGAACGCGGACTACATCTATAGCGGCATCACGGACATCGACGGACATGCGAACTTTATCTCGCCGTTCATTCTTGACCCGAACTCTTCGTCACGAATGCTGGCGGGCGGGCATTCTTTGTGGCGTTCGAACAACGTAACAGCAGCCATTCCGACCTGGACGGCCATCAAGCCCAGCATCGGATCTTCTATTTCGGCGATTGCGGTAGCTCCAGGAAACTCGAACGTTATCTGGGTTGGGCACAACAACGGCATGGTCTACAAGACCACCAACGGCACGGCCACCACTCCCACTTGGACGATCGTCGACGATAACAGCGCTTCTCTGAACCCATTGCCGAACCGATACGTTCACCGGATATTGATCGACAATGCGAACTCCTCCAAGGTGTACGTCGCCTTCGGAGGGTTTGCGTCGAACAACCTCTGGCTCACGACCACCGGAGGTACTTCTTTCATACAACGGACAGGCACTGGTGCCAATATCTTGCCATCCGCTCCGATCCGAGCTTTGGCGCGCCATCCCAGCGACGCGAACTTGCTTTACGCGGGAACCGAGGTTGGGGTCTGCCAATCGATTGACGGCGGTGCCAACTGGAGTGCACCATCGACAGGCCCACTCAACGTGAGTGTCGATGAGCTGCGGTTCATGAACAACTCCACGAAGCTTCTTGCCGCAACCCATGGACGAGGGCTTTGGCTGCTGGGGCCGGTCGGATTGTCGTCGCTTAGCGGCCCATCAACGGTCCCTGCTGGGGGAACGGCTCAGGTAACCGTGAGCCTTGATGGAATTGCAGGAACGGGCGGGGTCGATGTCGCGCTCTCCAGCTCGAGTTCGTATCTGACTGTGCCGGCGTCGGTAGTCGTGAACGGCGGACAAAAGTCGGCAACCTTCCAGGTGACGGCCGGTTCTCCACCCGCGGCGACAGCCGCCACGATCACGGCGACCCTGAACGGTACGACGCGAAATCTGATTATCACGGTGCAGGCACAGGCAGCCGGTGGGCCGAGCCTCACTTCGGTGACGGTATCCCCGACGACCGTTTCCGGTGGTTCAACAACGATTCCTAAGGTGGCGGTCAACTTATCGGCGGCGGCTCCTGCTGGAGGGACCGTTGTCGCTCTTGCTTCGTCGAGCCCAACGGCTTGTTCGGTGCCGCTGACGGCAACCGTTCCAGAAGGCAAGACCTTCGTGAAGGTCGATGCGACGACCTCAGTCGTTGCCACGAGTCAAACCGTTACGATTACGGGAACCTTGGCGGGCGTGCCTCAAACGGCTACGTTGACGGTTACGCCGCCGAGACCACGAAGCGTTGTGCTGAGCCCGAAGAACGTCTACGGAGGCTCCGCTACTGCGGTGACCGCGACGCTCACGATGGACGCTCCAGCTCCTTCGTCGGGAATGACGGTGGACTTATCGTCCAGCACGGCTGCGTACGCCAGCGTTCCTGCGACGGCTAGTCTCTCGGCGGGCCAGACGGTTGTGACATTCCCGGTTACGCACTATCCGGTGAATGCCGACAAGGCACCGATCATCCGCGCGACTTCGAGCGGATTGACGAAGCAGGACACTCTGACGGT
>JBGGMI010000188.1:0-10399 GCA_041288075.1 Fimbriimonas sp. | reverse complement strand
TGGAGAAGGCTATGAAAGATTTGCAGAAGAATTCAGCCGTCGATTGGGCATTGCTCTCGATCCGGGTCATCGTTGGAATCATCTTTATCGCGCACGGTATGCAAAAGGTGTTCGGTTCGTTTGAGGGGCCGGGCTTGGCTGCGGTCGTTCAGCAGATGGGGCCAATCGGGTACCTGGTCTCATTCGGCGAGCTGCTGGGCGGGCTGGGGTTGCTGGTAGGATTTCTTTCACGCTTCTCCGCTCTTGCACTCATCGTGATCATGATCGGAGCGATTGTGATGGTGCATGGGAAGAACGGATTCTTCATGCAGACGAGTGGGTTTGAGTACTGCCTGGCCCTCCTCGGCATGTTGCTCCCGATTCTCATCGCAGGCCCCGGCAGGTTCGCGGCCAGCGAGCTGATCCCTGTGCTCAAGCCTGCGAGTAACCCTTCCTCGAAAACCGTTTGGACCTCATGAAAACAAAGATCGCCTTTGCCGCCCTCGCCATTCCCGCCGCTTTTGCCGGCTACGTCGCCTTCCATCCAGGGGTTGCTGCGGCCCAGTCACCCCTGGCCGAGCTTCAGCCGACCGAGTTCCGGCAGTCGGGCTCCTATAGTCTCGATGCGTTCCACAGCAGCATCGGATTCGAGATCGGGCACATGGGGCTGGCGCATGTGCATGGCCGGTTTAACAAGAAGTCGGGGAAGCTGCAGGTGGACACGGCCGATCCGACGAAGTCGAGCATCGAGGTGACGATTGCGACGGAGTCCGTCGATACAGCGGTGACGCCTCGCGACAATCATCTTCGGACGGGGGACTTCTTCGAGGTCGCGAAATATCCGGAGATCAAGTTCAAGAGCACGAAGATTCGAAAGGTCGAGAAGGGGTATGTCATGGATGGCGACCTCACGATTAAGGGGGTCTCCAAGAATGTGTCGATCCCATTTCAGGTGTTCGGCCCTCTGACAGATGACAAGGGAGGCTCGCGGCTGGGCGTGATTGCGGAGCCGATCACGATCAAGCGGCTGGATTATGGAGTCGGCTCTGATCAGAAGCTTCCGAATGGGGCATCGGCGATTTCGGACGAGGTGTCGATTCGGCTCTCGCTGGAGGCGACGCTAAGTAAATAACGGCTGGTCATTAGACAAGCACTTCGGCGCCGAGCTCGCGTAGAGCTCGGTAGCCGAGGGAGCGGTCGGAGACTTGGACTTTTCGGCCGCATTTGAGGGCCAGGCGCGCGATTTTCTCCATGTTGCCGCCGGCGGCAATCTGCACGAAAACTAGCCGACGAGACAGGGAGCCTACGAGGCGGTCGCGGACCTGGTTGTTGACGCCGACGAAGTCGGCATCGGGCCTGAATGGGCTCACTACCAGGTCCGTCGTTGGGTCGAACTCGTAGCGCCAGAGGCGGGCGGCTCGGAAGGCTTCGCTTCGAAGGTCCTCGCCAAGGACGTTGAACATGCCTCGGTCGAGGCAGAGAATCCTTGGCGATCCCCATCGGAGGGGGACGACGGCGGTGCGCTGATATTCGGGACGATCGTGGCCGGTGACGAGCACTTCGCTGTTCAGTACTCCCTGCTCGGTGAGCTGCTCCATTAGCTCCAGGTCGGCAGGCAAGGTGTTGCGGGAGGCGAGGATGCAAAAGGTTTGGCCCTCGAGCAGCTTGGTGTTGCCGTAGAGGAAGAGCACTCCGGGCGGATCGGGGTCCATCTCTTCGATGAGTGCTGGATAGTGCACGTCCGCCGCAGTCACGACGGTCACGCCAAGCGCGCCGAGGCGGTCCTCGAGCTCCTTGGTTTGCTTGACTAGCTCCTTCTTTGCGATCAGCCCGTCGACGGCTCTTTTGGTAAGCCGGTATTCCGAGCGCAAGCTCTCAGGGGGCAGGCGGAGAAACTCTTCGGCGCTGCGGTTGAGGAGGTCGTTCCTGGCCAGCACACGCGTGACGGAGCGGCCACCGATGCCAGGTGTCATTGCCAGTAGCAGGGTAAAGGTTCGGCGGGAAAGACTCACGTGTTGGTTGCCAGGCTTACCGCAGCCGCCAGAAGCGTTTGCGTCGCAGCCTCTCCTGATCGATTCATTTCGGCGACGACCTCTTCATGGCTCAGCGGCTCGTCTTCGTATCCGGAAGCGAGGTTCGTCACGATTGCGAGGGTGGCATATTCGATTCCGGCCTCGCGCATGAGGATAGCTTCGCTGGCTGCGGTCATACCGACCAGGTCGCCGCCCATCGTCTCGTAGAACTTGATTTCGGTCGGAGTCTCGTAGCGCGGGCCGTTCAGGCAGACGTAAACACCGCCGTCGACGAGGTTCGGATTAGCTGCCAGCATCGCGGCCCTGCCTGTTTCGCTGAAGGGGGTTGAGAAGTCGGTGTGGACGACGTTTTGGTCAAAGAGCGTGAGGTTTCGGAAGGTTAGGTCCACGAAATCGGAGCACGCGACGAGGGTGCCGGGCTTCCATTCCCGCCGCAGACTGCCGACGGCGGCTGATGCTAGGCACGCTTTTACGCCGACGGCTTTCAGTCCGAGGGCCATCGCTGCGTAATTCACGTGATGCGGAGGCACTTTGTGACCGGCGGAATGGCGGCTGACGACAAGGATCGAGGCTCCTTTGTGGTCGATGAGTCGTCCGCGCAGCATGCCGGCACTGGTTGGCACGAAGAGGGGCTTGCCCCCCAACTTGAGCAGGCGGTCTCCTACGCCGGTGCCGCCAATAATCCCGACATCCACTTGCACTGCGGGGAATTATATATCGGAGGAGAGGAGGGCCGGAGGGCCGGAGGCGAGGACAAGTACACTCCCTTCCATGACCTTGCGCGAGGTGCTGCATGCCCATATTCCCACTCTCGGCCCGGACAGTACGGTTCGGGATGCGGTGGACAAGATGGACATCTACCAGTTCCCGGGCCTGGTGATCTGCGATGTGCATCGGGCCGTGCTAGGCGTGGTAACGGAAGGCGATTTGTGCCGAGCTGCGGCGCACCGCGACAACCTGACGAGCATGGCAGGCGATGTGGCTTTGATCTACGGAACGAAGGATCCTGTCGTGATGCATCCGGACACGGATATTGGAGATGCGTTTCATCGCATGTTGAGCAGCGGGCTGACGATCATGCCGATCGTGGAGGATGAGCGGTTGTTTGGAGTCGTGCTGCGTGTGGATTTGATGCAGGCAATGCTGATGGATATTGAAGCGTGAGGGAGGTTCGGAGGTTCGGAGGCTCTTTATCCTGGCTCATCCGTGGCGCTCGGGCGATTCCCATTTCGCTTAGCTGCTAGGGCAGCACCGATGACGAGTAGCCAGCCTAGGGCGGCGGCACCGAGCCCCGTCGGATAGCCTGGGGCTACGTAGTTCATCTCGACTACATGCTCGCCTGGCGTGAGCTCGACTTCGCGCCAGAGGTCGCCGGTGAGCGTCGCTTGCTTGCCATCGACCTTCACGAACCAGCCCGGCATGTTCCGGTCCTTGAGCACGAGCCATCCTGGGCCGTTGGCTTGCAGCTTTATCTGGCCGGCGTCTTCGTGCAGGATGTCGGCTTTACCGTCTGGAGTGTAGGCGCGGCCCTGTCCTTCGAGAACGGTTTTCTTGATGCCGGTAGGCGTCTGCGTCCAAACCTGCGAGACTCCCGCGGCGGCCAATCGCTGGAGATCGGCGGTAGGTTTGACGAACATCATGTTTCCATTTGCAGGGGGAGGAGGGTCCTGGCCGTCGATGTCCTTGAGCATCTTGACGGTGTCCCGATGGACGAGTGAGTCGTACCCCCCGAGCTCATGAATGCGGCTTATGGCGGCGGTGTTGGGTGGGGCGGTGGCCTTGACCGCGAACCAGATATCCCAAGATTCGTTCATCATTGCCACGCGGTCGTGGGGTGGGCCTTCAATGGCGAGGTCGGGCGCGGGGGACCAGCACAGGACTTGCGGAACCGATAAGAGGAAGCTTGTGAAGGCGGCCAGCACGAGCACCCAACCGGCTTTGCGCTCCTGCTTGAGCCAGTAGCCGATTGCGATTGCCGCCAGGAGTGTGGACATGGCGGCAAGCGCCTTCGGATTGCCGGTGGCGCTCTTGAGGATCGCTGCGAAGATGTCGCTGTTGAGAGGACCGAGCGGCGTCAGGTCTCCCATAGCGAACATTAGGGAGTAGATGCTGACGATGGCGAGGATGGTCATGCCCGCGATGGGCACGTAGAGCCGCCACTTTTCCGTGGGTTCCGGTTCCTTGTCTTGAGTGGCGGCTACGCCCGCGAGCACGCACATGACGAGCACGAAGAGGACGGATATGCGTCCGGGAGAGCCGGTGGAAGACCAGCCTGGGATCGCGAAATAGAGGAGGCGGCCGACGGCGGTGCCGGTTGCGAGAAGGAAGGCGAGGAGTCCGACAAGGGCAATGCCGCCCCATCGGCGTACATCGAAACGCCGCCGGGCCAGGAGGAGGAGGCCGATGACGAGGGGGCCAAGGCCGATCGCCCCTTCGGCGAAATTGGCACCCCGCTTGATGTATTCGGGCCAGTAGGAGGAGAGTGGCTGGGCGCTTTCGATCGCTTTGACGGGCTCCGAGGGGCTCCCGACGAGATTCGGATGCATGATGCCAACCATCTCGAATGGCTGAATCGCACTCGCTTGGTAGCCGAGATACCCCTCTTCGCTGGGTTGGTTTCTGCGGTGCGAGAACGTGGAGAATTCCAGAACGGGCAGCAATTGGGGCGCGGCGATGAGGCCACCTATGCCGAGGCTGGCAAATGCGAGTAAGGCCGTTCGCTGCCACCCCTTCGCTTTTGAGCCGGTCGCTTCGCTGAGCATCAGCCAGAGCAGGAGTAGGAAAGCGGCGAAGAATCCGTAGGCCACGAACTGCAAGTGCCCGGCCAGGATCATGAGGGCGGCGCTCATCGAGATCCCGAGGAAGGTTGAAGGACGCTTCTGGTCGGGAGCGAAAGCTTGAATGATGAAAGCGAGAAGCCACGGGATCCACGCGACGGTGGTGGTTACGCTTGGCAGTCCCGTCCAGGCGACCATAAACGCACTGAGGGAAAAGCTCAGGCCCGAGACCGCACCGCCCAGTCTGCTGGCCCCGATCTGACGCGCGAGAAAGTAGGTACCGAGTCCGGCTATGGCGAGATGGAACCAGGCCAGGAGCACAATGGCGTAGGCGGTGGGCACGTGAAGCACCCCCATCAGAATGTGCGGTGGGTAGAGTGCTCCGGATTGGGAGTTGGCGAGGAGCGGTGTGCCGGCGAGCTCGTATGGATTCCAGAAGGGCACCTGGCCATTTCTCCAAGATTCGAAGACGAGGTCTCGCCAGGGATAGAACTGCAGCACTCCGTCCGCTTGCAAGACATCCCAAGGCTGCCCCTGTTTCGGACCGTTCCACGGGGCCATTTGGCGGATCTGGTCGAAAGGCCCGAGCGCCTGGCCCAGAAACACGCCGCGCCACAGGACGAGCAGCGGCGCGAGGGCAATTGTTAGATACGGCCAATAACGCCGGAGCCAGACCATGTGCGCAGATGTTACACGGAGGGGTGGAGGTCGATGACGTTCGGCTTCCACTGTAGCTTGGCTAATACGTCGAGGTAATCCTGCTCGCGAAGTTCTTCGGGGCGTTTGCCGAGGAGGGCGACGATGACGCCTTCCATGACGTTGTTGCCAAACGACTCTCCGCCGATGACCGGGGTGGTGGTGATCACGCGGCGAACTCCCATCTCGCGGAGGAGGTCCAGGTCCGCGGTTCTAACGGTATTCGTGAGAACGGTCTTGCCGGGCATTTTGTGAGGGGCGTAGCGGCGGATGTAGTGCCAGTCGCCGGCGACGAGGGTTCGCTCGTTGAAGATGTCGCCGAACATCGGTTTCCGCTCCTTTTGCTTTTCGCCAGTTGGATAGAACCACTTGAAAGGGAGCCTGGTGATGAGTGGGAGAATGATCGAGCCGACGGTTTTCACCTGGCTGTACTTGCGAAGGGGCAGCTTCATGCCGAGCGCGAACATGAGGTCGCCGTAGATGACGTCGGCTCCGGCTTCGACGAGCGCCTGGGCCATTCCGAAGCGGTCGACCGCGGAAACGAGTAGGACCTTTTCCTTGCGAAAATCGACGATTCCTTCTCTTTGGAGCGATCTGATGGTTTCGCGTTCGAGGGTGTGCTTGAGGCCGCTGCCATCGACAACGGGGGTGATCTTGGCTCCACTGGCCAGCTGTTTGATCTGGCGGAAGGCGTAGCGTTTGTCTTCGATGACGACGTAAATATCCGCACCGCCGACGCCGAGAGCGTCCACTTTGCCGTCGAGTTCTCGGAACATGGCGGCGAACTTGGCCAAGTCCCCGTCGGTGCCGATTCGTTCGAGCGAGAACTCTTCACCAAGGATTTGGACCTGGTTGGCCTTGTCTCTGCTGGACGTGCCAAGGCTGACGGAAACGACTCGCTTCATTGGATGTGCCTTATAGGTCTTATAAGTCGTATAGGTCCTATAGCGCCTAAAAAACCGCTACCGCTTCGATTTCGACGTCCACGTTCTTTGGCAGGCCGGCCACAGCAACGGTTGCCCTGGCGGGCGGATTTTCGCCGAAGAATCTGCCGTACACCTCGTTCACCGCGGCGAAGTGATCCATCGAGCTGAGGAAGATGGTCGTTTTCACCACGTTCGCCATGTCTAGCCCGGCGGCGGCGAGGACGGCTTTTAGGTTGTGTAGGCTTTGCTCGGTCTGCTTACCCACATCGCCGGTGACCAGTTCGCCGTCGGGCCGGAGCGGGATTTGGCCGCTTAGGAACATGAACCGGCCTTCGGCTTTGATGGCCTGGCTGTAAGGGCCGATCGCTCCGGGTGCGTTGTTGGTGGACACGACTTCTCTATGCATGCCCGGTACGTTACCTGTCGTAGAATGGGCAGATGATCGTCGCTACCTGCCTCGCTCTCACCCTCACGTCTATGAGCTTACAAGCGCCCAAATGGGTTCTCACATTGTCCGAAGAGTTCGATGGCGCGGCGGGCGCGGGAGCGAATCCGAAGGTTTGGGGCAACGATGTCGGCGGGCATGGATTTGGCAATGCGGAGTGGCAAAGCTATACGCCGGGCAATGAGAATGCTTTTCTGGACGGCAAGGGAAACCTGGTCATTGAAGCACGCAAGGAGAAGGCGAAGATCGGCAATGATCCTGAGCGCGAGTACACGTCCGGGCGGCTATTGACGAAAGGGAAGTTCAGCCAGAAATACGGGCGATTCGAGGCTCGGATCAAGCTTCCGAGCGGCAAGGGAATTTGGCCGGCTTTTTGGATGATGGGAGACAACATCACCGAGGCGGGATGGCCGAACGGAGGCGAGATCGACATCATGGAGTTCCTTGGGCACGATCCGCGCACGGTGTACGGGACGATCCACGGTCCGGGCTATTCAGGCGGGCAGAGCAAAGGGGCCAACAAGAAACTGCCGGAGGGCGGCTCGTATCTGAAGGATTTTCACGTCTTCGCAGTCGAGTGGGAGCCCGACCTGATCAAGTGGCTCGTTGACGGCGAGGTTTGCAAGACTTGGACTCCGAAGGACGTGGAGCCGAACAAATGGGTGTACGACCACCCGTTCTTTATCATTTTGAACGTGGCGGTCGGCGGCAACTGGCCCGGCTATCCAGATGCGAGCACGGTTTTTCCGCAGCGGATGCTGGTGGATTACGTGCGGGTTTATAAGAAGGGGTGAGCTCTTTATGCGCCTGCGGGTTCGTCGGCGGTCCAGCTTACGGGTCGCTTGAAGTACATGATGCCGTCAGAGACGGCGACGAGGTCCCATCCGTTGTCTCGGGCGAAGGCGAAGATTTCCTTGCGGTCTCCCATGCCCTGGTTCTTCCCGGTCGAATCGACCCAGCGGGAGGTGGAAGAGTATGCGAAGTCGTATTTCACGTTGTCAGCATAGCTGAGGGGTCGATGGGTCGAGGAGCGTAGACTCTTTGGGTTGAGACCTTCGAAGAGGATTCGTCGTGATAGTGGATTTGCGGCTCTGCGCTCGTTACCGCGGGTTCAGCCGGAACCTCAGTGGAGTGATGATTGGCCCGAGGACTGGGATCGGGATCTGTTTTGGGAGAGGCTCGCACCTGTTGCCTTGCCGGATTTACATCCACTGCGGCGGCATCTGGGCATTGGCCAGCATGACTCTCAGGTGCTCGAATGCTGTCTTGAGCGAGGTTCTTTCAAGCTCACAGTCAATCATCGGCAAGTCGAAGATCTAGCTTGTCACTTCGTGGATTACGTTCGAAAGGACACGTCGAAAGCATTTCCCTGCACGTTCTCGTTCGAGGGTGTCACCGAGTTTGCCATCCTCAGATCCATCGAACAGGACGTGTTTCAGAAGCTTCGGCACAGTCAATCGAATTTGAGGGGAAGAGTCCGAGACGTCAGACGCATAGCGTGTGTTTCCTACGAGGAAGGGAGAGAGCGCTATGTGCTGGCACTGAACGGTTGGGAGATGTTCAAGCGCGGGAAAGAGTTCTTCGCGAATCCGTACAGCAATCAATACAACGTTCTGATCGAGTGCTCACGAGTCAACGTGAACGAGCTGTGCCGAGAAGGATGGGAGAAGTTGATGAATGGCGAGCATCTCGATGTGCTCGAAGCATTCGAGGAACTTTGGCCCGTGCCTTCTTGGGGTGTCGCAGACTTCGAAGAGTGGCTCCTTGCAAAAGGCTTTCTGAAGTGGGACGAAGCTCAAAATCGTCTGGCAACCTCCGCGCCTCGTTGCAGCGTTAGGGCCAGCCTCTTAGGATGATCGGCTATGCGTTCCTTTCTTTTACAGAGCGAGTGGAACTAGCTTTGAATTCAAGATGCGGGCGTCTCGAGTCAAGAGCGGAATGTTGTGAACGACGCTCGTTGCACAGATGAGCTCATCAGCGGGATCGCTACGGAAGTCGAGTTGCGTTGAGGCGACCGAAACTGCCAAGTCTATGGGCCAGACTGTACATGCAGCTATGAGTTCCTTAACGGCCGTGTCCGTTAGTCCATATTCGATTCTGCCGAGTTGCTTCAGCTTGGCTAGCTCCCAAATCACGATCGCGCTGATTCCGACATCAGCGCCGGACAGAAGCTGCTCTTCGGCGGCTCGCAATGAACCATCGAGCATATGGATAACGATGTTCGTATCAAGATTCAGCATCCCACTTCACTCCCGTGCTGAGGATGTCCCCTTTGATCATCCCAGGTGCTGTTCCCATGAACCTAAGAATGTCCTGGCGCTCGGGGTAGAGCCTGGCCACCGTCTTGCCCCTCTTCGTGATGGCCAAGCCCTCAGTCGGAACGTGCTCTAGGATATTGAGGCACTTCGCTTTGAACTCAGTGGCTGACATCGTCTTCATACTGGTCATTATAACCGGTCATACAGCTCGTGTGGTTCCCTGCATCCAAACTGCCATAATCCTTTTATGACCCAGCGGCTTCCGGAATGGCTGACGATTCGCCTCCCCCGGCCGGACACGATTAAGGAAGTGGAGAACATGATGCGGGCGAAGAGTCTGCATACGGTTTGCGAGTCGGCTCGTTGTCCGAACCTTCCGGAGTGCTGGAGCAAGAAGACCGCCACGTTTATGATCCTTGGCAACACCTGCACGCGGAGCTGCGGCTTCTGCGCGATCAAGGTGGGCAAGGGCGAAACCCTAAATCCTGACGAACCGCTCGACGTCGCCAAAGTTGCCAACGACCTCGGCCTCAAGCACATCGTCGTTACCAGCGTATCTCGGGACGACCTCGCAGATGAAGGCGCGAGTCAGTTCGCGCAGACGATCCACGAGCTGCACAAGGCCAATCCGCTTGCCATCGTCGAGGTGCTGACTCCCGACTTCAAGGGCAAGAAGTGGTGCATCAAGATCGTTACGGACGCCAAGCCGGAGATCTATAACCACAACATCGAAACCATCGAGCGGCTCCACACGATCGTGCGTCCGCAAGCGAAATACTCACGCACGCTCGATCTTCTTAGAACAGTCAAGGAACTTGATCCGTCCATTTACACGAAGTCGGGCATTATGCTCGGGCTGGGGGAGACGCGTGACGAGGTCGTGAAGACCTTGCAGGATTTGCGGAACGTGGGAGTTGACGCAGTCACGATTGGCCAATATTTGCGGCCGACGATGAGACACCTGCCGGTTGCGGAATATATCCATCCAGACGAGTTCAAGGCTTACGAGCAGATCGGTGAGGAGATGGGCTTTGCGTTCGTCGCCTCCGGGCCGTTCATTCGTAGCTCCTACAATGCCTCCGATTTCAGCAGGAAGGTGATGGCGGAGCGCATGGCGAAGCTCGATGCGCAAGAAGCCATGGCCGTCTAGGGGCGAGTGAATTATCCGGGCGATTTCCGGCTTGCTACGGTTCGTTATGGTCGTGGCTCCGGTCGTCATATTGGCGATCTGGGGCTGGACTTACGTGCGTTCCCTTCTCAGCACCCTCGAATCGCCAGGCATACC
>JBGGMI010000187.1:0-19080 GCA_041288075.1 Fimbriimonas sp. | reverse complement strand
AGGTCGAATGTGGGGCGATTTACTCGCACCGTGCTGAAGAATGGTCCGAGTTTGCAGGCGGAGATTCAGTTCGCTTCGGGTCTCAATGACGAGCAGGTGACGGGCTGGTATTCGTCCAGGCTGCCGCAACTCAAGTACCTGCAGATGCTGATAGGTGCTAGCGCGATCAATGAGTCTGAGCAGATGGGGGTGGCACGGTTTTTGTCGACTCTGCAGCCGTTTCAGCTTCAACAGTTGCTGAATGGGCGGACGATGACTCTGGAGAATATGAGTCCGGAGCAGTCGAGGCAACTGACCCGGCATTTTTATGATGGCGAGGCTGGATGGAGCAGGATTGAAACGGAGCCGGAGCCGGAAGTGGAGCCGGAGACGGGCGAATCGTTTGCGGCTCGATTGTCTTTAGACAGATTTGGTGAGGTGAGTGAGCCGACCGAGCTGCTGCCGTCTGGTATTCCACGTAGTACCACACTCTCCATAAAGTCGAAGCGCGAGAACAAGTTTTTGAGCTCATCTATGCCGATGAGCGCCAAGAGCATTGCAGCGGCTATGCTGTGTCAAAAGAAGGGCTTCCTAGAAGAAGAATTCATGGGAGACATCACCAAGGAGTTCCTGGTCAGCAAAGTGAAGCCAGTGACACGCTTTGAGCATATTGTCACCTTTAGCTTTTCACCGAAAACCCATAGCGATTCTGCCTTTATTTATCAGATACCCCGGTTTGCTAAGAGAGAGGTAACACTAGATGACCCCTTGATGAAGGGGGAGATCGACTATTGGATTAAGAAGCTGGACGGGCTGAGTAAAGAGGAATTGATTCGCTCGATGTTTTCTGGAGACGAGGACGGGGGCTGAGCCGCTAAGCCTTCTTCTTTAAGAAACGTTTGCTCACAATCGTGCCGGTTTCTTGCTTGCCTCGAATGTCGATCGTGCACGGGGTGTTGAACTTTATTGAACTGTCGATAAATGCGAAGGCGAGCGCCTTGTCGAGAGTGGGGGAGACCACTCCGCTACTTACTTCGCCAACTTCGCGGCCTTGAATGAAGACTTTCATTCCGGGTGCCAAGAGGCGCTTGGAGTCCAGAACTACCCCTTGGAGCTTCTGAGGGGTGCCACTTTCTCGGGCTTCGTTAATCGGCTTACTGCCGATGAACTGTTTGGTTTTGCTGATCACCCAGCCGAGACCGGCGGAGATCGGGTTCAGTTCGTCGGTGAGTTCGTGGCCGTAGAGGGGAAGGCCTGCCTCGACCCTCAGGGTGTCTCGTGAGCCGAGTCCGCAGGGGGCTACACCATTAGTGAGGAGGGTTTGCCAGAGGACGGGTGCGTCGTCGGCGCTGCAGATGAGCTCGTATCCGTCTTCGCCCGTGTAGCCTGATCTCGCTGCGAAGGTGGGGACGGTACCGATTTGGCAGTTGACCACCCCGAAGGCGGGTGCTTCGTTGAGCGCGCTGGGATTCTCGCTGAGGCTTGCGAGGATCGCTACCGCTTTTGGGCCCTGGACGGCGATCATGGCAGTCTCGTCAGTCTGGTCGGTGATCTCTACGCCTTCTTGATTGTTTCGCTGCAGCCAGGCAACATCTTTGGCGTGGTTGCTGGCGTTGACGACCATCTTGTATTCGAATTCGGTGATCCGATAGACGATGATGTCATCCACGACACCACCGGTCTCATTTGGCAGGAAGGAATATTGGCCCTGTCCGTCGGTGAGCTTCGCGATGTCGTTGACGGTGACTTTCTCGAGGAACTCGAGCACTCTTGGGCCCTTCAGCGTCAGTCGCGCCATGTGGCTGACGTCGAACATGCCGGCGCTCTCACGGACCGCTTTCGCCTCGGCGATGATGCTGGCGTATTGAACGGGCATCTCGTAGCCGGCGAATGGGACGATCCGTCCGCCGAGGCTGACGTGTTGATCGAACAAGGGGGTGCGGAGAAGGGTCTCGGGCATCTTTTCGAGGATACCGCCGGGGGAGGGGAGAGGGGATTAGGGGTGAATGGGGTGAATGGGGTGAATGGGGTGAATGGGGTGATGGCAGTGATCGGCGTCTTCCAGACTGCAAGTGCTGGGAACGAGGCAGGGAAGGCATCATAATCTCAGGGTGCCAGACATGAGCGTGCATGAGGATATCCGGCAAGCGAGCACGTTGCCATCGGCCTTCTACAAGGACCCCGCTATCTATCGCGATGTGATCGAGCGGGTGTTTGCTCGGAGCTGGCAGTTTGCGGGGGATCTGGAGGCGGTGAAGGTTCCAGGGGCGGTTTGGCCGTTTATCCTGCTGGAGGGTGCGCTGGACGAGCCGGTGGTGGTTACTCGCGATACCGACGACCAGATCCATGTGCTGAGCAACGTGTGCACGCATCGCGGGATGCAGGTGGTGGAGGGCATGGGGAATGAGCGGTTTTTGCGGTGCCGCTATCATGGGCGGCGCTTCGGGCTCGATGGGTGTTTTCAGCACATGCCGGAGTTTGCGGGAGTGGCGGGCTTTCCTTCGGCGAAGGACAATCTGCCGAAGGTGCCGCACGGGTTGCTTTCGAATTTCCTCTTTGTGTCGGTCGACCCGAGCCACTCATTCGAGGAGACGATTCGGCCGGTGGTGGACCGGGTTGGGTGGCTGCCGCTGGATGACTTCCGGTACGAGCCGTCACGGGCGCGGGAGTACATGGTGCGGGCTAATTGGGCGCTGTATGTCGACAACTATCTGGAGGGCTTCCACATTCCGTTTATCCACGCGGGGCTGAATGAGGCGCTGGATTATGGGAACTACACGACGGAGCATTTCAGCCGGGGGAATTTGCAGCTTGCGGTGTCGAAGGGGGGCGAGAATGTGTTCGATCTGCCTCGCAGCTCGCCCGATTATGGGAAGGAGATCAGCGCCTATTATTTCTGGCTGTTTCCGAATACCATGCTGAACTTCTATCCGTGGGGGCTCAGCGTGAACGTAGTGCGTCCGCTGGCTCCCGACTTGATGAAGGTGTCTTTTATCCCGTATGTGTGGGATGAGTCGAAGCTTGATCGAGGGGCGGGGAGCTCGCTGGATCGGGTGGAGCGTGAGGACGAGGCAGTGGTGGAGCTGGTGCAGCGCGGGGTTCGGTCGCGGTTCTACGATCGCGGGCGATATTCGCCGGCTCGGGAAGACAATGTTTGGCAGTTTCATCGGCTGTTGAGTGCGGCGCTGGGGTAGGTGGTCGGTTTGAGGTTCGAGGCTATGGGCGGATTTGATCACAGAGGTGCCCAGAGTTCGGAGGGCCGGAGGCAGTCGTAGTTCCCGGAGTCGCAACCCTTGGCTTTGGGGACGGAACTTCGGCGAGGTCCGGTGGAGCGGGGATATCGAAGCTTTAAGGGATGCTAACTTCGTGTTCCTCAATGGCCCTTGTTGCGCATGTGTTGAGAGCCTCAGCAGAGCCGCCTTGGAGGCATCCTCAGCCGGAAACTGGGAGGGCGGCACTACTGAGGCATCGGGGGCTCTGTCTGGTGGTGGTTTTTTCGGTGCAAGTCGCTGCGGGCCTGTGGAGAAACTTGGGGCAAATGACGTAGACTGATCTCTAGTGTCTGCAGAAGGCTGGATCGTCATACGGAACGCTCGTGGCAACAACCTGAGGGGGGTTGATGTGGCGATTCCGCTTGGGTTGTTTGTGTGTGTGACGGGGGTTTCGGGGTCTGGGAAGTCGACTCTGATTCAGGACACGCTCTTCCCTCGGCTGATGTACGAAGTGTACGGCACGCGCTCGACCTGGGAGCCGCATGACAGCATCGAGGGGATCGAGGACCTGGACAAGGTGATCGACATCGACCAGTCGCCGATCGGGCGGACGCCGCGGTCGAATCCGGCCACCTACACGGGCACTTTCGACATGATCCGCGACCTGTTCACGCTGACTCAGGACGCGAAGATTCGGGGTTACAAGACGGGGCGGTTCAGCTTCAACGTGAAGGGTGGGCGGTGCGAGGCTTGCAAGGGGGACGGCATGAACAAGATCGAGATGGTGTTCCTGCCGGACGTCTACGTGCCCTGCGAGATCTGCAAGGGTAAGCGCTATAACCGGGAGACGCTGGAGGTGAAGTACAAGGGGAAGAACATCTCCGACGTGCTGGGCATGACCATCGACGAGGCATGCGCGTTCTTCCAGCCGATCCCGAAGATTTATCGAAAGCTGGAGACGCTGCAGCAGGTGGGTTTGGGCTATGTGCGGCTGGGGCAGCCAGCCACTACTTTGTCGGGCGGGGAGGCGCAGCGGATCAAGCTGGCGGCGGAGCTCTCAAAGCGGTCTACGGGGAGCACGATTTATATTCTCGACGAGCCCACGACGGGGTTGCACTTTGAGGACGTGAAGAAGCTCTTGGGCGTGTTGCACCGGTTGGTGGATCAGGGGAATACGGTCTTGGTGATCGAGCACAACCTGGACGTGATCAAGACCGCCGACTGGCTGATCGACATGGGTCCGGAGGGCGGCGTTGGGGGCGGCGAAGTGGTGGCGACGGGGACGCCGGAGGATGTGGCGAAGGACAAGCGGTCGTACACGGGGGCGTTTTTGGCGGAGATCTTTGCTAGGCGTCGACAGGTGCCGATGTTGATGGCGGCGGAGTCGAAGGCTAGTTACTCTGCGAAGTAGGTTATACATTCAAGTTAATGTATACTTAGTATATGCCTCCATATGATTTGAAAGTTGCCGACGAGGTGTTCCTTGTTGTTGCCGACCTGCACCGACTCCACCCGGACGCGGAAGACTTTTCTGTGAAGGAGATTCTCCAGCACGCGGAGGAGATGAACCTCACGGGTCGCATTCGGCCAGGGTTCGAGGTTCACGTGCGCCAGCATTGTGTAGCGAATCTGCCTCCCAATCCCGGCAGATACCGCACCCTCTACAGTTCGGGCAAGGTAAGGCGTCGTTTAACACGCCAAGAGGACCCGGTGCACGAGCTACGGGATGGCAAGCACGCACCCGACCCGCGCGACGTCCCCGCCGAGCTGAGGCCGCTTGTAGAATGGGCGACGAAGCAGTTCGGCACGAGTAACGATAAGGATTGGTGCGACCAATTGCTTGCATTGCGTGGGAGCGGTAAGGATGTCTGGAAGGACGAGCCAGCGGATAACTACGTTCAGGGACTGCGCGAGGATTGGTCTTGAGTCGAATTTTTTTCGACACCAACCTCTTCATCTACATGTTTGAAGACTCTGGAAGTCTGGGGGCAGAAGTGGCACGTCTGTTAGAGCGGATGAAGTATCGAGGAGACGAACTCGTCACTTCCACGTTAACACTAGGCGAACTAATCGTGATGCCACTGTCTCAGGGGCGGCTAGACCTTGTGAACCGTTACAAGTCTGCATTGATCTCGCCAAGCATAAGGCTCGTTGAATTTGATGTGCCCGCGGCGCTTATGTACGGCCAGATTCGACTCGACAGAACGATCAAACCACCGGATGCCGTTCAACTCGCTTGCGCGTCTGTCGCGAGGTGCGACATCTTCATCACGAACGATCGCTCCCTCACATCAAAGCAAGTCGAAGGCATTCAGTTCATCGTGCCACTCGATCGCGTCCCGCTTTAGCTGGCTCATCTGTAATACGCCCGGACCCGGTTACCATTCATACTGAAGAGACCCATGCGCTCTTCTCTGCCCGTTGTGGTCATTGTCGGTAGGCCGAATGTCGGAAAGAGCACGTTCTTTAACCGGCTGGTAGGCAAACGCGTCGCCGTCGTGGAGGACTCTCCCGGCATCACGCGAGACCGCCTTTACGCCGAAACTGAGTGGAACGGCAAGAAGTTTGTGGTCGTGGACACCGGCGGCATCGTTTTCCAAGAGGAAGACCCGCTGGCGGTGCAGATTCGCGTTCAGGCAAACGTGGCGTTGACGGAAGCGGATGTGATTCTGTTTCTGGTCGACACAACGGCGGGCGTAAGCCCGGATGACTGGGATTTGGCGCAGGAGCTGCGGCCGGTGAAGAAGCCGGTGATGCTGGTGGCGAACAAGTCGGACAATCCTCAGCGGGACGATTTCGCGGCGGAGTTTTACAAGCTTGGATTGGGCGAAGTTTATGCGGCGTCGGGCTTGCACTGGCGCGGGGTGGCGGATTTGCTGGACCAGGTTGTGGACCTGTTGCCGGAGACCGCGATCAAGGAAGAGCAGACCACCGATGAGATTCGCGTGGCGATCGTGGGGCGGCCGAATGTGGGCAAGTCTTCGATGGTAAACGCCTTCACGGGCGAGCAGCGGATGATCGTTTCGGACATCGCTGGGACGACTCGGGACGCTATCGACACACTGCTCGAATACAACGGAGAGCGGTTCCGGCTGATCGATACGGCGGGAATTCGACGTCGGGGCAAGATTCAGGGGACGGTCGAGTACTACATGGTCAATCGGGCTCAGAAGGCGATCGAGCGGGCGGACTGTGCGCTGGTGGTGCTGGATGGCAACGATGGCTTGACGGACGGCGACAAACGGGTCATGAAAGTCGCGAAGGATGCGGGCAAGGCGACCGTGTTCGCGGTGAACAAGTGGGACCTGATCGAGCCGCCGAACGGGCATCCGAAGAAGCCATCGCCTGAAAAGCGGGAGTTTCTGAAGAAGATTCACAACGAGATTCCGGAGCTTGCGTATGCGACGGCGGCGTTTACGTCGGCGAAGGAGAATGCGGGGCTGGAGCCGGTGCTGGATGAGGTTTTGCGGGCGGTGGAGTCGTACAGCTTCCGAATCTCGACTGGGCGGCTAAACAAGTTAATTCAGGACGCGGTCTTTGCGAAGCCGTATACGAGCAAGGGTAAGCGGCTGAAGATTTACTATGCAACCCAGGTGTCTACCCGGCCTCCGACGATCGCGATCTTTTGCAACGATCCCGAGCTGATGCACTTCAGCTACCAGCGGTACCTGTTGAACCAGTTTCGGGAGCAGTATCCGCTGCCGGGGACGCCAGTGAAGATCGTGGTGCGGTCTTCGCACAAGAAGGACGAAGACAAGCTGGGATAGTGTTGTCGCAAGTGTACGACGCCGGAACCCCCACCTGACCTCCCCTCCCGAGGCACGAGCCATCCTCGGCAAGGGGAGGAACGCCGGCCCTTGAGTTTTGAGAATGAACACTGGGGTCCTAGCCGGCGGAGAAGAGTAGGCGGGCAATGACGAAGTTGGCGATGTAGACCAGCACCATCGAGATAACCACCGTGTTCGTGGTGGCCTGGCCGACTCCCACGGCGCCTTGTTTGGTACGCATCCCCTGTTGGCAGGCGACGAGGGCGATGATGAGGCCGAAGAATGGGGCCTTGATGAGGCCGGCGAGGAAGTCGTAGGGCTTTACGAACCGCTCGATCGAGATCATGAAGGTGGTGGGGGAGATTCGCTCCATGCCGGCGACGAGCAGGCCGCCAACGACGCCGGACCACATGCAGACCATCGCGAGGATGGGCAGCATCGTCACGCTGGCAATCACCCGCGGGATGACGAGGTAGTTCGTCGGGTGCACGCTGAGCATTTTGAGAGCGTCGATCTGCTCGGTGACGGCCATCGAGCCAAGCTGGGCGGCCATGGCGGAGCCGCAGCGGGCGGCGACCATGATACCGGCGAGAACGGGGCCGATTTCGCGCGTGACGCTGAGGCCGACGGTGGCTCCGACGAACTGGGTCGCGCCGTATTCGCCCAGGAATTGGGATAGGTAGAGCGAGAGGACGGCGCCGGAAAAGAAGCCGGTGAGGATGACGATTGGGACGGAGGCAACTCCGATAAAGGCCATCTGATTGACGAGCTCAGCGAATTCGAAGGGTTTCCGGAACAGCCTTCGAATGGCGTCCCAGAGGATCAGGCTCGATTCGCCGACGAACGTGAGGAAGCTGTCGAGGGGGCGGAGAATCGAGGTCACGATTTGATATTATCAGAGCGCGTGAGTTGGGAACTTGACAGCCGCACACTCATGTTTTCTATATTGTAAGCATTCAAACAAGGAGGACACTCAAGAACAAATGACGAAGACATTAGCCGGCGTAAGCCCTTGGAACGAGCTCAGAACGATGGACGAGGTTTTCGAGCGCCTTCTCGGCACTCAGAACCGTGGCGCGGTGGCGTTGCCCCTCGATGTCACCGAGGCGGGTGAGAACCTGATCATCAGGGCTGCGGTGCCCGGCATCGATCCGAATGAGCTTCAGGTGCAGGTCGAGCAGAACGTGCTCACCATTCGCGGGGAGTTCAAGGCGGAGACTTCGGAAGACGAGAAGGTCTATCGCCGAGAGATCTCGTATGGTACGTTTGCGCGCTCGCTGCGTCTGCCGGATGGCTACGACGTGGATAAGATCGACGCCGAGTTCAAGAACGGCGTGGTCACGATCCGCGTGCCGAAGTCGGAGCAGCAGAAGCCGAAGACGATCCAGATCAACGTTCGCAGTTAATTCTATCGGGGCGTCAGTTTGACGCCCCCGCCTTCCCCCCTCCTGGTGCGAGTCACTCCTCGCTTCAGCAGTTCGAGCTCAGCTTCGACTTCTTTGCGGAAGCTTTCTGGGAGATCGCTGTAGCCGATTGGCTTCGCGCTTTTATTGGAGAGCTCGTTCAGGTCGAAGGAGAGTTCGACTTTCGGGGTGAGGTCGAAGGTGACGGTGACTCTCCGCTGTCGGGCAGGGTAGACGCTGTCGAGGTCGACCTTGAAAGGGGCCATCTCTGGGTCGATGGTTGTCTGCTTCGATTGCCTAAACTTTTCCCTCGCGTAGGACTCAGGGGACATTCTCGCCTCGTCGCGCATGGAGTTGCCTACTCGGACCTCCGGCGCGACGGCCACGATGGTTTTCTGTTCCTTGATGGAGCAAAGCATGTCTGGCAGCAAGCCGCGGGGCATGAACTCGGTTGGCTCCGTCTGCAGCATCCTTTCTTCGCTAAACCAATTCGGGTCTTCGGCATCTTTTGGCTGAAAGTTTGCATTGCCGCCATAGACGAGTTTTCGAATGACGCTTAGTTGATCGGGGGTGAAGCTTCGGAAGGGAATGCCCCCGGCCTTTGCAGCCTGTTGCTGTCCGATTGAGAGGGAGCCGAGCAATCTCAGAATGTCGTAATCGCGCCAGAGCAGGTTTTCCGCCTCGCCCGTGGTGAACTGAAGCCAGAATGCCACGAGTAGGTTCTCTTCGAGCGGAGGCATTCGCCAGGCGTGATAGGCGAGTTGTTCGATGGTTGGACTCGCCTTCTCTCGGCGCAACTTCAGAAAGCTCGCCAAGATCGGCCGGTCTATGCGTATTGCTTGGTCTTTCAGGGGGCGCTCTGGCTTTACAGTTAGCCAGCCGTCGCTTACAACGGCTTTGTTCTGGAAAATGGCGAGCTTCTCGAGGTAGTTCTTGGGAGAGATTGGGTTGATATTGAACCAGTGGGCTCCGAGGGGCGGATTGTCGGACAGGAGCGCCACTAGGTTCAGATCTTGTATTTCTGCCAACCGGATCAGGCTCTTAGACGAGACCAAAGAGAGGGGTTCGCTTTCGGTGACATTGAGAGCCTTGGCGAGGAACGCGGCGGGGAGCTTTTGCACGCCTTCTCGTCCGGGGCGATAACCTACGAGCAAGGCACCCTCTTCATCGAGCTCGATGGAGGGGCCTGTGACGACAGGCGCCGCTCGTAGGATCGCGCTTCTGCGGCGCATTTCCTCTTCTTCGATCGGGCTGACGTATGTGACGGCGTCTGCGACCTGCTGGCCACGAGCGTTATAGCCGTCGACTTCTATTCGGATTCGAGCGTCGAAACGTTCACGAAGGGCCTTTATCAGCACTTTGTGCACCGCTGAGAGTTCGGGATCGTGGTCAGGGGACGGAGCCGTCTTTTGCTGAGTGGATTGCCATATCGCTAGATCGGCCTGGATCTTGCTCACCAAGTTGCTCAATCGTGGGGGGAGTGGGCGTTGGGAAGGCGTCGGAGCGTTGGCCCAGACGACCATGACACCTTCTTCCAACGCGGCATATTCTTTCGCGGGGATGGAGAGCGCCACTTGCCTGGCAATGCGCGGCATCGGAAGCCCAACTGATAGTTGGTAGGCGTGGGGGCTTTCACCTTCCGGGTGCTGCGGATCCTTGTTGGCTACCTTGAGCTGGGTGGCGAGGGCTTCGGCGGTTGCTTGATTCCAAGGCTTGAAACCCGCTTCGGTTGCGGCGATTCTAGCTTGGGCTGCTTCGATTAGCTTGACATCTTCTTCGAACTCCAACTTTCTTAGGCGGAGGACTTGTGAGTCTTTTCTTACGAGCCTGCGTGCGGCACCTTCTGTCTCCCATGTTGCGTCCAGGCACTCCGCTAGCTTCGCCATGGTTTCTCGCAAGGGGGCTTCCTTGAGTCGGATGCAGACAATGTCTCGGGATAGGGTGGCTGATCCGAAAAGGGGAAGTCCTGCGGTTTTGGAGAGCTGTTCGATGGCGGCATTTGCGGACATGGCCTGCAGGGTGAGGCTTACTTTGGCGTCAAGCGGCGTCGCCTGAGCTCCGAGGAAGACTATTGCCGCGAGCAGGTGCATTGCAGTTTCAGTATGCGCCTAGTTTTGATTCTCCTTGCCAATCCGACAATTGTCGTATATACTCTACGACAGGCGTCGTAATGGGTGTGAATTATAAGATTGGGACGGAGGAGTTGCGGTTGCTTCGGATGATTGCGGAGCGGGGGGCGACTTCGGTTCGGGAGGCGAGTGAGACGTATGGGGCGGCGGCGGGGGTGCGGCTGACGACGGTGGGGCAGATGATGGAGCGGCTTCGGAAGAAGGGGCTGCTCGAACGGCGGACGGAGGAGGGGACGTTTCGGTATGAGAGCACCGTGAGCGCCTCCGATTTGCTGGAGGGTGTGGTGCGGGAGTTCGTGCAGAACTCGCTCGGGGGATCGCTGGCTCCCTTTGCTTTGTATTTGGCGAGCGGGGGACCTATTTCGGAGCAGGAGTTGGCGGACTTGCGCAAGACTCTGGATCAACTGAGTGAGGGGCGGCGATGAACAGTTTCGAGTTGCTCTCACGGTTTACGGAAGCTTCGGTGCAGCTTGCGGTCGGAGCCGGCGCGGTGTTCCTGCTCGGGTTTCGGTTGCCGGCAAGTGTACGCGCTTGGCTATGGCGCTGTTTGGCGGCGAAGGCGTGCCTTTCGCTGTGCTTCATTGCGTCGTTGCCGCTTCTTTCGCCGGAGGTGCTGAGCTCGACGCCGGCGATTCCTTTGGATGTTTTTCCGGGTGGATCGTTTTCGCCAGAACCTCCAGGGACGTTGAGCCTAGAAAGCGTCTTGTTGTGGGTTTGGGCGGCGGGATGCGGGATTTCTTTAGCGATCCAAATCGGCCGGGCGGTGAAGGGGGAACGACTTGCCCGGACACTAGCTGGTTCTGAAAGGGCTCAGGCGTTCGGCGCCACGGTTGTTCACTCGGAGTCCATCGCTGCTCCGATGATCGTGGGGTTGGCAGCGCCGGTCGTTCTTCTCCCGGCGGCGATGGAGACCGAGTTACCGCTCGCTCACGAGCTTGCTCACGCGCAGCGACAGGACTTGCGCTGGGTCGCTGCGGTCGGCATCGTGCGCTCGATCTTTTGGTTTCATCCTTGCGCCTGGCTGCTGGAGTTTCAGCACCGGTTGGCGTGCGAAGAGGCGAGCGATGCGCTGGCGATCGCGAGCACCCGTGCAAGCGTTCAGGAGTATGCGAAGGCCTTGCTCGCCTACTCGACGTCTCGGATGGATTCCGTCGCTGCTCTCGGATCGTCCGCTACGACTTTGAAAAGGAGAATCAAACACATGCATCGTCCACAGGTTTCGCTCGCCCTCGTCTTCGCCCTCACTCTTGGGTGCCTCCTGCTGCTGATTCCGGCGCGGCTCGTTGCCGGGCAAGGCAAGGTGCTGGTGCCTTCGACGGAGTCTGTAAACATCGGCGCATTGTGGGCGATTAGGCTGGAGAAAGTCAGGCGCGAAATCAATCTGACCAAGGAGCAAGAAGCTCAGATCGAGGCAGTTTGGCAGCGCGCGGGCCAAGGGACTTTGAAGCTTGGTGAAGAGATGGCGGCGATGAAGCGACAAGGCGTGCCGGTTGGCGAGAGGATCGCGTTCGAAAGAAAGGGAAAGGCCGCCCAATTGGCGAAGTCGGCACGCGAAGTGCTTGGGATTTTAACGCCTCAGCAAGCAGCTCGAGCTCGGCAGATCGGATTGCTTTCGAAGGGCCCTCTGGCTTTAGGAGAGCGGGAAGTTGGGGAACAGATCGGGCTATCAGACGAGACGATGACGAAGATTGCGTTGCTTGCCAAAGAGGCAGAACGCGAAGCGGTACGCATCTCGATTCAGGGTGCTCATGAGCGGATGGAGCAGTGGCGTGCAGGCAAGCACTTGTCTGAAGCGGATAGGGCGACGTTCCTGCGCCTTCAGGAGAAGATGAAGAGGGATTGGGAATCGCCCCTGTACAAGAAATACTGGGCGGTTCATGACTTGGGCGACACAGACCCGAGGAAGGTCGCGGCTTTTAGGGCGTATACCAAATACGCTTCCACGAGCCCGAATCGCCTTAGCCAGCAGGAGGCTGAGGAATACATACGCTTGATGGCGGCAGATTCAAAAGAAAATGAGGTTGCGAACAAGCGATTTGCGAAATTGACTGATGAGTCAAAGAGGAAGTTCAGCCAAGACGCCCTGAGGCTGCTCAGCCCGAAACAGCGGAAAGCTTGGTCAAGGCTCGTGGGAAAGCCTTTGCTTCCCAACTGACGAACTTCTAGCTATGTACTGCGGCGTCCAACTCTTCCCTGGTTTCGACCTTGGCTAGCTGGCCGTCTCGGATGTGGAAGATTCGGTCGCTTACGTCCAACATCTTGTGGTCGTGGGTAGCTGAGATGATGGTTACTCCGTGGTCGTGGTTGAGCTGGCGGAGGAGGTCGATGATTTCTTGGCCGGTTTTTAGGTCGAGGTTGCCGGTGGGCTCGTCGGCCAGGACGATGGCGGGGTTATTGGCTAGCGATCGGGCGATGGCGACGCGCTGTTGCTGGCCGCCGGATAGCTCGGTGGGGCGGTGGTGGAGGCGGTGTTCGAGGCCGACCATTTCCAGCAGCTTCATCGCGTTCACTTCGGCTTCCTCGGGGGGCGTGCCGGCGAAGAGCATAGGGAGGGTTACGTTTTCGAGGGCGGTTCGGACGGTGATCAGGTTGAAGGTCTGGAAGATGTAGCCGATCGTGTGGCAGCGCAGGAAGGCGAGCTCGCGGGGGGTGAGCTGGGCGATGTCGACCGAGTTGACGAAGACGGAGCCTTCATTCGGCTTGTCGAGGCCGCCGATCATGTTGAAGAGGGTGGACTTGCCGGAGCCCGAGGGGCCCATGATCGAGAGGTATTCGCCGGTGTAGATCTCGCAGGTGACGCCGTTGAGGGCGCGCACGGCGGCTTCGCCTTCGCCGTATTGCTTGACGACGTTCACGGTTCGGACAACGACTTCGCGGCTCATGGTTGATCTCTCTGAGTATGGTTGATGACGAGCAGGCGCTGGCACCGTGCAATGCGAGCGATGACTGAGCTTCATTGCATTTAATGCTCCGATCATGCTATCAAACGTTGAGCACGGGCTCCGCCAGCCCATTCTCATCGGGTCATGTTTCCGGGAACCCCTCCCTATTTTCCGTGGCAGCAGTCTTTGCAAGCCTTACAGCATCTCGCGAGAAAATGGGGAGGGGCAGGGGTGGGGTTCCCTGAGAATTATGCGGAAAGGTCAAGTCAGGCGAGATACGCAAAGCATAACAACAGCTCGCAAGTTCCGAAAGGAAATGAGCCTGAGCGAGAAGGTGCTCTGGAACGACATTCGGGATGAGAAATTGGGGTTCAAGTTTCGGCGTCAGCACTCGGTCGGTGAGTATTTCTTGGACTTCTATTGTGCGAAAGCGAAGCTGATCGTTGAGGTCGATGGCGAGCAGCATCAGATGACCCAGGATCATGACTTTGACCGAGATCAGTATTTCGCTCAAATGGGGATTCTAACGATGCGGATTCCTTCCCTTGATGTGTGGGACGCGGAGACGCGAGAGTCGTGGCTTTACCGAATCCGGGAGACTTGCCGGAGCCGGACCGGAGCCCCACCCTAACCCTCCCCATTTTCTCGCGAGCTACGGCTTGGCTGGACCGCTCTTGTGCCACGGAAAATGGGGAGGGGACCGGAGTTCTAAACCTCCACCCGCAACGCCGCCGCCGCAGGCATCTTCGCGGCTTGGATGGCGGGAGCGACGGCGGCGAGGACGGTCATGACTCCGCCTACGGCGGTGCCTACCAGCGAGACCTTGGCGATGTCGGCCAGGGCGGGGGCGTTGTTGGAAACGACCATGTACGCGGCCATCAGAAGTGAGCCCATGGTTGCGCCGACGAAAGAGCCGATCGCGCCGAGGAGGACGGCCTCGAGGAAGAAGACTTTTACGATGAAGCTGTCGGATGCGCCGAGGCATTTGATGGTGCCGATCTCGCGGAAGCGCTCGGTGACGGACATGAGCATGGAGTTCGTGACTCCGACGAGGCACATGACGAGGGAGGTGCCGACGAGCCAGTTCATTTGCTCCGGTTCGTAGCCCATTTGGGACTTGCCCGTGCGGAGGGTCATCATGCTGGAAAAGAACGCGATGCCGAGGGCGATGCCCAGGGTGGTGATCATCATGCGGAGGAAGCGGACGCGGATGCTTGCCTTGGCCTGGTTCCACGCGACCCAGAATGGCGGGTCGACATTTTTGAACTGGGTCTGGGGCTTGCTCATTTCTTCTTCAGTCCCGCGGTCGGCACTTGCAGCGTGATCAGGCTTTTGGCGCTTAGCATCTGCAGGAAGGCGTTCAGCGATGCGTCGGCTTCCAACCTGTTCATCTTATACGCTTCTCGCAGCTTACGCGAGATCGTTTCGACCGTGTTCTGGCCGTCGAAGAGCTGCCAGCAGAAGGCGCCGACCGGTTCCAGCTCGAACTTCTTCGTATCAGAGACTTTCATTTTGCGGGCGATCCAGCCGGAGATGCCTCGGCCGTGCTCGCTGAGGGGGGCTTCGAGGAACATGGTGCCGTCGTCCTGTTGCTGGAAGAGCACGGCGGGGTTGCGGGTGGGCTTGGCTTTTTTCACCTGCTCGGGGGTGAGTTTGGGGCGGGTGTCGAGCCCGCGCTTGATTAGGCGAACCACTCCCATGACGGCCTCCATTCAGGCTTACGGGTTCTCACCTTGATCGAAACGATTTGGTTCAGCTCGGGCAGCAACTTGGCCAGGGCGTAGGATGGGCCGCGAAGGATATTCGGGAGCTCAAGGGCAATGCCGGCATCTGCCTCCAGGACAGCGGCTTTCTCCATTTCGAGGGCTGCTCGCGCCCAGTTGGCAAAGCCGTGCTTCGCCAAAAGCTGCTCGCCAAATCCCCAGCGTTGGGCATCGACAACTGCGCCCTGGCCGCCGAGGATGAGCTGGGTTCGGCCGGACAGAAAGGTCTTCTTCTCGACCTTGAGGTAGCCGGGGAGCATAACGTCGAGTCCGAGTACGGCCCATCGCTCTTTGCCTGTTTCGAAACTATCTTCGATTGCTTTGAAGGGAGCGCCAAGTCGGTCGGCCTTGGTGCTCGTCACCTCGAGGAAGAAAACGCGCCAGGTTTTTGTATCGTGGAACAGCCTGCCTTTCCCGTGGGCGTAGCCGGAGTATTGGTAGCCGAGGCCGTCGCCGTCAGGTTCGGAGTGGGTCTCGATTTTGCTCTTCGCCTTTCGAGCGTCGGCCCGGATCTTGCCGAGGTACGTTTCCAGCCGTTCTTCCAGGTTGCCGGCCTTGTCGGCTTCTTTCCAGCGGACCTGGCAGCTCAGACGGCCCGTGGAGGCGAGACGGACGTAGCCTTCTTTGCGATTGCCCGTGATGGTGACGGGAGCCCAGTCGTCGGGGTGGAGGAGGGAGAAAGATTCCCAGGCGAAGCGAATCTTTGATGGGTGATGGGTGATGGGTGATGGGTGAGCTTGCTTGCCTTCAACCATCACAAATCAATTATCACAAATCACGCCTCAGGCATCGTGCAAGGTGTTTTTGGCTTCTTCGACGCCTTTCTTAAGCTCGCCAACGCCCTTTCCAACGCCGCGCATGAGCTCTGGGATTTTTGCTCCACCGAAGAGGACGAGGACTACTACGATTACGAGAAGGCCCTCCTGGCCACCGATGAACGCGAGGTTATGAAGCATAGATGTAGTTGCTCCTACGATGGAGCAACGTCCATTATAGCTCTTTTAATCCATTCCGCCACGGAAGTTCACGTCTTGCTGCCTGCCGTTTTGGTCCACCATGTTGGCCTGACCGTCGGCGGTGGCGACAAAGATTCCGCTCTTCCCGAACCGTTTCGGCAGATTTGAAAGGGTCTTCACGTCCCACTTCAGGCTTTGATTGCGCTTGCGCTGGTTGGTTTCGAAGAGCAGTATCGCCTTGGAGCGGTCGGTGATGTCGGCGAGCTTTTTGCCGGATAGGGCGGTGTTGAAGGCGATGCCCGTGGCGACGTTGTCCTCAGCTTCGCAGCCCCACTCTCCCTCGACGGGGAACATGCCGAATGGATTTTCCTTGTTCTTCTTTTTGGCGGCTTCCTTGGCGTAGTAAGGCTTCACCTGGTCCTGCCACGTGGCTGCGTTGGGCAGCTTGCCTCCGTTGTCATCGGCAAAGGCGATGACTGCTTCGCCGAGGGCTTCGATGGACATTCCGCATTTAGCGATCGGGCCGATCTTGTTAAATCCCCAGAAACCCGCGATGGCAATGCCGATGATCGGCACTCCGCAGCAGAGCAGGACGCCTCCGATGATCAATCCGACGATGAGGCCGGTGCTTTTCTTCTTTGGCTGGTAGGGGGGCGGTGATTCCATTTGCTTGCAGTTTAACAGCTTGAGGCCGTTTCGTAGAGCATTACGCAAGGTTCGCTAAACTGGTTTCACATGCCGGACTTTCGCAGCCTGCCCAAAGTGGACGCCCTCAGCCGTGACGAACGTCTCAGGCACTATCCGGAGCGCGTTCGCGTGCAGGCGGCTCGGGTGGCGGTCGAGAGGGCGCGGCTGGAAGTTGGAGCCGGGAGAGCTGCGCGAGCAGAGGATTTGGCGGTGAGCGAAGCCGAGGCGTTGATGGGCTTTTCGATGCAGTCGGCCATCAATGCCTCGGGCGTCATTCTCCACACCGGTCTCGGACGGGCGCGGCTTGCTCCGAGCGTCGTCGAGCATCTGACGGCGGTCGCGAGCGGCCATTCGGTGGTGGAGTACGACCTACAATCGGGCGCGAGGGGAGATCGGCAGGAGCATGTGCGGGCGATGCTGTGCGCCTTAACCGGAGCGGAAGACGCGATGGTGGTGAACAATGCCGCAGCGGGCGTGCTTCTGACACTTACCGCCTTGGCGCGCGGGGCAGATGTGGTGCTTTCGCGCGGGCAGATGGTGGAGATCGGCGGCTCATTTCGGATTCCGGACGTGGTGCGGCAGAGCGGCTGCAGTCTCGTCGAGGTGGGGTGCACCAACAAGACTCGCCTAAGCGACTATGAGGAGGTGGTGGATTTCGATACCGGAGCGATCCTTCGCTGCCACACCAGCAACTTCAAGATCATCGGATTCACGTCCCAGCCGACTTTGGAAGAGCTCGTTCAGTTGGGTAGCGAATGGCATGTGCCGGTCATCGACGATCAGGGGACAGGTTGCTTGGTGGACACGGCTCGCTACGGAATTGCATCGCAGCCGACGGTTCAAGACAGCATTTCCGGCGGTGCGACCGTTGCGATTGCGAGCTGCGACAAGTTGTTGGGGGGACCGCAGGCGGGAATGATCGTTGGTTCTGCGAGCGCGATTGCGGACATCAAACGGCATCCGTTGGCCCGAGCCGTGCGAGTGGACAAGCTCACGCTCGCCGCTTTGGAGGCTACGCTAAAGCTGTACGTTCAGGGGCGGGAGCGGGAGATTCCGACGCTCAAATACCTTTCGCGGCCGATCGAAGAAGTGAGGCAGCTAGCCGAGCGAATGGCCGCTTGCGTTCGCAATTCAGTTGTGGAGGAAGGCGAAACGGAGATCGGCGGGGGTTCCGCACCTGGCACAAGTGTCGCAACTTACCGACTCGGGTTTTCCACAGAGAATGCCGATGATGTAGCGAGAGCCTTGCGAACAGGCGATCCGCCCATAGTGGGCCGTATCGAAAGTGGGCGCGTGTGGTTAGATCCGCGCACGCTCGAAGATAATGAAGTCGAGATTGTTTTATGTCGGTTGAAGAGTCTGAACTGCTGAGCGCTGAAGAACGACAGCGCAGAAATGAGGTCATTCGAGACCTGCTTGCCAAACTTGATGCGCACGCCCCGGGGGAGCGCGCACATGCCGAACGAGTTGCCGTTTATGCGGTGGCGACCGGGGAAGCCATGGGTCTGAGCGACGAGGAGCTTCTTGTGCTTCGCTACGCAGCCCAGTTGCACGACATTGGAAAGCTGCAGATCGATGGAGAGTTGCTAGTTGCCGATAGGCCGCTGGAGCCATTGGAGCGCGTGCTGCTTGAGAAGCACGTCCATATGGCAGAGGAAGTCTTGCCCGTGGAAGCCTTTCTGGAGCCGTCGCTGCCACTCATCAAGAGCCACCATGAGCGCTGGTCGGGTGAGGGATATCCAGAAGGTGCGTCGGGCACGGAGATTCCGCTCGGCGCCCGAATCATCGGCGCGGCGGAGGCTTTGGACGTGATGCTTGCAGGGGCACCCTGGCGCAAGCCGTTCCCCGAGGAAGCTGCGATCGCGGCGATGAAGGGGCTTGGGGGAACGTGGTTCGACCCAATCGTGGTCGAGACGCTTCTACGCATTCAGCCGCTCATCCAGCCTCTACGAGCCTAGCGCCGGCAGAGAGGGGTAAGACAGGGCGGTGTCCGCACCTTTCTTCGACACCATCGTTGCCGGGATCACGGGCGCGCCGCCGGCGGCTGTCGCGTGGGTGCGACTCAGCGGACCAGAAGCCTGGAGCATTGCCTCGCAGGTGTTTATAGGGTGGCCTAGCACTCCCGAGCCTCGTATAGCGGTTTACGGCCACTATGCATCGGGGGACGACGGGCTCGCGATTCCCTTTCGAGCAGAGCACAGCTACACAGGTGAAGATGCGGTGGAGCTCTCGATGCATGGTTCACGGGCATCAGTCTCTTCAGTGATCGAGGCGTGCCTCAGCCTCGGCGCGCGTCTGGCTC
>JBGGMI010000186.1:0-5770 GCA_041288075.1 Fimbriimonas sp. | reverse complement strand
AGGCAGAGTACGGCGGTGGAAGCACTCACCTCGGAGGCGTGAATGTTTCCATCGGACCAAAATGCCGGCTTATCCTGATGCTCTCCTGCCGTTTTGTCAGTAACGGTGACGAGCCAGATATCTCGGCCTTCATGGCTCTTGCCGATGCTGCCGAGGTGGATGAGGTTCGGGAACTCTGCCTCATACGCTCGCAGGAGCTGCGTCAGCTCCTCGTAGCGATAATAGCAGTCGAATGCAATCGCGGGCATTCCTAATCATGCACTTTGACGGACGCCACCGACCACGGCCTAGGGACAGCCCCGCGTTGCGGGCATGTCGGTGTCAGAGTCGATATTCCCCACCATAACCAGATCCCCTGTCAGCAGATCGAGCTTTTCAAGCACGGGCTCTCCAATCGAATCTTCGTATACGGTGACGAAGGCGTACGATCCATCGGCGGATATTGCCAACCAAGCCGGTTGCCGCTGAGAATTAAAGGTGGCAAGAAGCTCCGGTGTGCCGCCTAACAGATCGAGTCTGAATAGCTGCCTTCCGGCAGTGCCGCCAATGAAGTGGAGGTAACGGCCGTCACGAGAGAACGTATAGAACTGATTGAAAGGCATGTCGCTCGCCGAGATGGGCGCGACGGCATTGGCTTGCGGATACCAGGCGCGAACCTTGTTATCATCGCCTCTACCCACCAGCATGTAGTCCCCGTCAGGGTGCCACATCAGATATCCCTGCGTCGAAAACAGATGCGTTCCCTCATACACGAAAGCGTCGACACCAGTGGCGAGATCGTAGCATCGGAGGTCATAGACGAGTTGGCTGCTCTCCTCCCGATCCAGCTTGTAGTAGAGCTTCCTGGTGTTAGGTTCAAAACACATCGGAACGACATAAGGATCGCCTGAAGGGAGATCGACAAGAAGTCGGTCGTCCGTTCCGTCCCACTGGATCGCCCGAATCTCCCTGCCCCTCACATAAGCGATGGTTTTGCCGTCCGAGCTAACGCAGTGAGTGGCTTGTTTCATCGGGCGATTCCTCGTGAGACGAAGTTCGTGCGTCCCATCCGAAGACGCTCGAAACAGGTCGGCATATTGGAGCAAATTGCCCGTGTATCGGACATAGACCACCATGTCCAGCGGATTTCCCGTTGTGCTGCCGGTGGTAGTACCGGTGGTGGAAGCCGTCGTCGAACCGGTGGTGCTGCCGGTGGTTGATCCTGTCGTGGACCCTCCAGTAGTTAACCCTGTGGTCCAAGACGTGGTGCCCGAGCTTGTGGCGGTCGATCCTGATGTTGGCGAAGTGCCTGTTGAGGAGCTGCTTCCGCCGCCACCACAACCGAGAATCAAGGCAGTCGCAATCAAGAAAAGGGCAATGTAAGTTCTCATGCGGGCAAACGCTCCATAACATGACGTGGCAGGGCTGAGGCGTAAGTTCAGAGCCCTTTGAGTCCAAGCTGCGCCTAGGTCTTTCGACCTAAAGCTCAATAATGCCAGTCGACGTTGTGCGCCTGCTTCGCATGCGCCTCGATGAAGTCTCTTCGTGGCTCTACCTTCTCGCCCATGAGCCTGGAGAACATTTGCTCTACTTCGATTTCATACATCGGGTCTAGCTTGATCTGCACCAAGCGACGGTTCTTAGGGTTCATCGTCGTTTCTTCGAGCTCTTCCGCGTTCATCTCGCCCAGACCCTTAAAGCGCGTGATCTGCGGCTCCTTCTTCTTCTTCAGCCCGCGAACGATCTCGTCCCGCTCGGCTTCCGTCATCGCGTAGTACCGCTCGTTATTGCCAGCTTTCACAACGAACAATGGCGGCTGAGCAAGATAGACATGCCCGTCTACGATGAGCTGCTTCATGTAGCGGTAGAAGAACGTGAGCAGCAGTGTCCGAATGTGCTCTCCGTCGACGTCCGCGTCCGTCATGATGATGATCTTGTCGTAGCGGAGCTTCGTCGGATCGAAGGTGATTTCCCGCTCGCGATCTTCCTTCGACTTCTTCCCCCTGCTCGATCCCGCGTGGAGCGCTTCAGGGATCGGCTCACCGACTACCATCTCGAAATCGAGCTGCTCCTCATCGGACTCCTGATTAATCTTCGACCGCCCCATACTGAGGTCGATCCCCACCCCAAGCGCCGCGATGAGCGACTTGATTTCCTCGTTATCCAGCGCCTTGTCCAACCGTGCCCTCTCAACATTGAGAATCTTTCCTCTAAGCGGCAGCACGGCCTGGGTCTGGCGATCTCGCGCACCCTTCGCCGAACCACCTGCCGAGTCCCCCTCGACGAGGAAGAGCTCGCAGTCGATGGCTTTCTTGCTGATGCAGTCGCTGAGCTTGCCGGGGAGGCCGAAGCTGTCCATGGCACTGCCGCGGCGAATCTGCTCCGCCGCCTTCCTCGCCGCTTCCCTTGCCCGCTGCGCGATGACCGACTTGTCGACGATCCGCTTGGCCGTCGCCGGGTTCTCTTCGAAGAACGTGGTGAGGCCGTCGCCAACCAGGGAATTTGTGAGGCCCTGGACCTCCGGGGTGACGAGCTTGACCTTGTCCTGGGAGTTATAGGAAGGATTCTCCAGTCGCAACGAAATCACGGCCGTCAAACCATCGGTGATGTCGTCCGCGGCGAGGTTGTTGTCCTTCTCTTTCAAGAATCCCATGCGACGGGCATATGCGTTGACAACGCGAGTAAGCGCTGCGCTGAAGCCGGAGACGTGTGTGCCGCCATCCGGGTTGTGGATGTTGTTGGAGAAAGCAAGCAAAGTCTCGTTATAGCCGTCGTGATACTGAAGGGCGACTTCGACCTGGGTGTGTTCCTTAATGCGGCGGAAGAAGATGACCGGGTGGATGACGTCCTTGCCCTGGTTCAGGTCTTCGACGAGCTGGGGGATGCCGCGCTGGTAGTGGAAGACTTCGTTCTGCTCGGGGTCCTGGAGGTCGATGTATTCGAAGCGGACGACCGGGTTCAGGTAGGCCAGCTCCTTCATGCGGGTCTTGACGATGTGGATGTCGTACTCCACCTCGTTCATGATCTCCGGGTCGGCGAACCAGTGTTGGGTGGTGCCGGTCTGGTCGGTTTCCGATTTGCCGAGCTCCTGGACGGTGCCTTGCGGGATTCCCTTTTCGAAACGCTGTTTGTAAATCTTGCCGTTGCGCCGGACGGTGGTTTCCATCCAGGCGGAGAGGGCGTTGGTACAGGAGACGCCGACGCCGTGGAGGCCGCCCGCAGTCTTGTAGCCGCTCGATTCGCCGCCGAATTTGCCGCCGGCGTGGAGGACGGTCATGACGACCTGAAGCGCGGAGACGCCCATCTTCTCGTGCACGTCGACGGGGATGCCCCGGCCGTTGTCGCGCACGCTCAGCGAGTTGTCCTCGTGCCGGGTGACGGTGATCTCGGTGCAATAGCCGGCCAGGGCCTCGTCGACAGAGTTGTCGAGGACTTCCTTGAACATCTGGTGAAGGCCGCGCTTGCCGTTGTCGCCGACGTACATGCCGGGTCGTTTTCGGACGGCTTCGAGGCCTTCGAGGACTTGGATCTGGTTGGCGTTGTAATCGCCTTCGACCTTGCTCGTCAGGGCTTCGATCGCCTCCAACTGGTCGTCAGCGCTAGGGATATTCTCGTCGGACATATGGTGTTTTTCGGGAGGGCAAATCAAGCCAGAACGGGTGATTTTGAATCTGGATTGTACCTTATGTGTATACGTTCGACGGGCTCTGAACGGTGCGGCCCACGCTCATCTCAACCTAGTCACCTACCTAAGCCTGAACCTTGTTTCAGGAGGGTTCTTTCCGAGCCTGCTAAGGTTTGTCCCGCTGTCCCCGTCCCGAGCCCCTCCAGGGGTCGGGACGGGCGGGACATTTGTTTTGAACCTGGGAATGATCATCATCATAGCCCGCGAAGGGGGAGTGAAGTGATGAGTGGGGTGAGGGGTGAATGGGGTCAGTGGGGTGAAAAGGGTGCCGCACTTATAAAGGTTTCAAAAAGTCGTTTTGTCAACCAACTCTGCGAAAAAATGTCCGCTATTTCGACGGAAACTCTCTGGTCAAGAAATCGCCCTAGAGGCGACACGCTTCCCGGAGGAGATGCCTTCACGGATGAAGGCACTACGTTTGGATGCTCGCTGACACGCTTTCCACTTTGCCGCCGAACTTCCCGGCCACTTGTTCAAAAGCTGCCCACTCGTCGTTCGCGGCTCCTTGAGGGGCGATGCAGGTGGCTTTTAGGGTGTTTCTGGCCATTTGGATCGTGTAGGAGCCTGGGTCTATGTACTTCGCGGCCTGCTTCGCCTCTTTCGCCGATGGGAATGCCAGGATTGTTTGGATTTCGGTGGGTCGATTTTCGGGCGAGGGCGAATAGGTCATTACGTTCTTCATGACCAGCGGGGTTCGTCCGTCGGGGCCGAATTTCATGGGAAGTCCGCGTGAGTGAACGGTGGAGCTGAACTGGGTAGCGAGCTGTTGGACCACCGTGCGGTCCGCGCTGGAGAGGGGCTTGTTTTGGCGGGATTTGACTAAGAGAACCAGCGCACCTGGATTTCTCATAGGGGCCATGTCGGTGTTGAATCCCTGCTCACAGAGGGCAAGCGCGATTCCCAGGCCCTTCCCTTCCGGCTCGATGCGATTAGTGAGGATGGCGGTGCCAGGGTCCACTCGGTACCTGCCTTCTTGGAGCGCCGTTTGGTCGGCAGGGTTGAGGTTCTGCATCGTTCCTCCGAGCACGGTGGCAGGGTGGGTGCTGTGAGAGCAGCCGGCTGCCAGGAGGAGGAGAAGGAGGATCCGGGGTTTGCGGCGGTTCACGTTCTTATTATCCAACTCCTACTGCCACGGAATTCCTTGCGGCGGATCCATGTGGCTCGGCTCTCTGCGGCTTGTCTCGACGCCACCGTGTTCCCTGAGAAACTGCTGGATGTCGGTGCGATTCTTGTCCACGGCGCAATCTAGCGGCGTCCACCCGCTTTGATCCTTCGCGTTGACGTTTGCGTGGTGCTCCACGAGGGACTCCAGAACTCCGAGGTGGCCGTTGTGAGTCGCTGCGTGGATGGGCGCGTCTCCGTTGTGGAAGGCCAGGTTCGGATCGGCTCCGTTCAACAAGAGCAAATCGACGATCTCCTGGTTGCCATGGGAGGCGGCACTAAACAGGGCCGTTTCGCCGCGCTGTGTTTGGTCGTTCACGTTACTCTTTGACAAGGCTTGTTTCACGAGATTCACGTTGCCCGATCGGACGGCCAGCAGCAAGAATCCGATGCCATTGTCGGTCTTGTGAAGTGGATTCGCACCCGCGTCCAAGAGCAGTTGAACCGCCTCGACGTTTCCCTTTTTGACCGCTTGCAGGAGGGGCGAGGTGCCGTATTTATCGATGCTGCCCGGGTTGGCTCCTTTCTTGAGCAGCAGGCGAGCGGTGTTAATGGAGCCACCCTCGATCGCCATCTGAAGCGGGCTCCACTCCGCATTTCCGGCTCGATTCACGGGCGCGCCGGCCTGCAGAAGCAGGTCTACGATGCGTTCGTTCCCCCCGAGGGCCGCCCATCCGAGCGGCGTGGCTCCGTCGTTATCTACCGCGTCCGTCTTTGCTCCTTTCTGCAGCAGGAGCTGAACCACCTCTTGCTTCCCCAGGTAGCACGCCAAGTGCAAGGGCGTGAGGCCGTGGCTGTCGGAGGCATTGATCGCTGCGCCTGTATCGACGGCATGCCGCACGTCTTCCACGCTGCCCTGCTTGACCGCGCTCCACAGTACCGGGGAGACCGATGGCTTATGTGAGAGGTAGAGCCAGAGGCAACTGCCCAGAGCAATGGCTAGGC
>JBGGMI010000185.1:0-9407 GCA_041288075.1 Fimbriimonas sp. | reverse complement strand
ACTTGAATTGTCTTCACCCGAAGTCCGTGGCCTAACCCGCAAGGGAAGGAGCGGCCGAAGGTGAGGGGGGTAAGAGGGACTAAGTCGTAACAAGGTACCCGTACCGGAAGGTGTGGGTGGATCACCTCCTTAAAGGAGTTGAAATCTTTTCTCTTTCGAGAGAGAAGACATCTCCAGGTCGAGCGCTTCTCGAAATCAACTGAATCCTCTATTGGACTCTTCAAAGAGCAACCAACCAAGCCTCAACGCAGTAATGCGTCGAGGCTTTTTGGTGCGTGGCGGGTGTGAAGTCCACCATCAACTTCTCGTATAAAAGTAGAAACTCCGAGTGGCAGGTTGATAGTGATCGGCGGATCGCCTGGATCCGGAAAAAGCACGCTCGCCAGGATGCTTTATGAACGGCGGGGCTGTCCCTGGATTGACTACGGGCACCTCCGCCAGTTTCACCTGCTGCCGGATTGGTCGAATCAGTCGAAAGAAGAGGAGCAGTTGACTTTTGAGAATCTGACCTTCATCGTTCGCAACTATTGGCGCTACGGCTATCCAGAGGTTCTGCTCGATGATCTGAGAGACCACCGCATCGTTCAACTACCAAGCTGCTTCCCCGAGGCTCGGGTCGACACGATCACGCTCTTCTTGAGCGACCCCGACGCCCTGCGGATGCGCATCGCCATGCGGAACGATGGCTGGAAGGACGAGGAACTGGCCATTGAGTGGAACCGAGCGGTGCAGCTTAGACCACCAGTGCGGGGCGAAGTGAAGCTAGACGTGACGAGCCTCACTCCCGAAGAAGTGCTCTTGCGCGCAAACGAGGTCCTCAGTTGGCGGTCATAGTAGGCCTGAAACTCGTGCAACTGCCGACTTTGCTCTTCCGGGACGAGCCATTTTCCCCACGCGATTAGCTTCAACGACCTGAATCAGGGGCGGTAAGGCTCCCACGACCGTCCCGGTCGTGGCCCTCCCCAAGCTGCGATAAGAGCGTTCCAAGAATATGATTGAATATTTCTGGAACTGGTTGACAAAAGCGCGTTTTCACTCCTAAGTAGATGGGCCACCAACAAAACACCCTGTCAACCATCAACCATCACAAATCACACCCCCCTCCCCCCTTGGGCATGGGCACTTGGGCACTACGGGGTCTTGGCGCGAGCCGAAATCCTATCTACTTGCCCAGCTTTAGCAAACCCGGAGCGGGAAATGCCTCGGGAGCAAACCTCGATCCCAGAGCGGCCCCGCCTGGAAGCGACGTATAGAGCTCGATCGCAATCTGAGATACCGCCAGGCCCTGACCCTCAACCGGCTTGTCACTCGGCGTAACCGAGGCCATCACCATCACGGGAGTGTTCGGATACTTGATGCCCTCCAAAGGCTTCCGACCGCTGCCTTGGCCAGGAAAGAACTTCGCCATCGCCTCGCGATGCATCGCCGAGTAATACCAGGCCTCCACGGACTTCTTGTCCTTGAACCAGGCGATGATGATGAACTGCTTTCCGCCCTTCGCAGCCACGGGCTCCACGCCCAGACAGCCGGGTGTCTGCTTCAGCCCAGTCACCAGATCGGGAAAGTCGCTGACGCGCTGAGGCTTCGGAGGAGTGTCTTGGGCAGAGGCACTATTGATCGTGATTCCGAGCACCAGGCCTAGGGTTGAACTGACGACGATGGCAGTGAGCAGACTTCTCATAACAGCCGCTCATACGTTGCCCTCAGGTCCAAGGATTCACGCGCGGGATAATGAGTGGGAGAATGCCTAGAATCAAGCTCGAACCCGAAAAGAGCATCTTGCTGGTAATCGACATTCAGGAAGCGCTCCTTAGCTCCATCCACGAGATCGATCGAGTCGTCTCCCGCACCTCCTTCCTCATCAAGATCGCCACTCTGCTCGACGTCCCCATTGTCGCTACCGAACAGAACCCGACAAAGATGGGCGGTACCCAGCACACAATCGCTCAGCTCATCGCCCCTCCGCTCGCAAAGATGTCCTTCAGCGTGTGCGGATGCGCCGAGGCAGTAGACGCAATCAGCGAATCCGGGCGAAAGCAAGCGATTCTCGTGGGAATCGAAACTCACATCTGCGTCAGCCAAACCGCGCATGACCTCTTGGCGCGAGGTTTTGAGGTTGTCGTCTGCCCCGACGCCGTATCCGCCAGATCCCTCGAACGCCACAAGCTCGGTATGGAGCGAATGCGCGATGCAGGCGTCATCCCTGCGCACACCGAATCGGTGGCGTATGAGTGGCTGGGAACTGCCGAACATCCCCACTTCCGAGATGCGCTTAAAGTGGTCAAGGACCATGCTGAATGACGGTCTCAGGAAAGTGGGTCCAACACTAAGGTCGACAAAGGCGTAAGCTCGCTTCGTGCAGCCCTGGATCAAGAACTATCGAGGAATCGCGTTTGCGGCCCTAACTCTCGTGCTGGCATTCGTGGCCGGCGAGATGATCCTGCCTTTCCTTCCGGCCCTCCTCTGGGCGACGGTTCTCAGCATCCTCACGTTCCCGCTGTACCTGCGAGCGAACGCTAGACTGTCGCGCAACAGATTTCTGAAGGATGGCCGATCAGAGAGTGTGGCGAGCCTCATCGTAACACTAGGCACGTTGTTCGTGATCTGCATTCCTTTCCTCGTGATCGGCATCGGACTGTTTCTCCAGCTTGGTGGAATGAGCACTCAACTGGATTCCGATGCCATGACTCTCGAATCGGTTCTGGCCAGGGCCGACGAGGTGGTGAGGCCGCTGGCGGAGAAGCTCGGCGCTGACTCGTTCAAGCTGTCCAGCTACGTTCAGGAACACAAAGCGGAACTGCTGCAAGGCCTCAAACAGCCGCTTCAGAGATTCGCCGGCCAGGCTGGCTTCACCTTGCTAACGCTCGTTTTCGCATTGCTGACTCAGTTCTTCATGCTAAGAGACTCGCATCGGCTCGTCCGGCCAGTCGTCGAGCTCTCGCCACTATCCGAAACGCGCACACGGGAGGTGCTGGCGAAGGTGGTTGCCACCGTGAGAGCCGTGTTCGTCGGAACTGTATTGGTCGCGATCATTCAAGGACTCATCATTGGCATCACGTATGGCTTGGTTGGTGTTCCCAATGCGTTGCTTCTGGGTGTCGTCTCAGCCATTCTCTGCATCATCCCATTGCTCGGAGCTCCCGTCATCTACATCCCGGTCGGCCTCTTTCTTCTTAGCGAGGGCAAGACCACGGAAGCCCTAGTTGTGCTCGGCGTTGGATTTCTTCCGGTTAGCCAAATCGACAATGTGATTAAGCCGTTTCTTATCGGCGGGCAGATCAACTTGCACCCCATGGCGATCTTCTTTGCCATTTTGGGCGGCATCGTCGTCATCGGCCCTATCGGCGTGATGGCGGGGCCGATGATCCTGACGATCCTCATTGCCCTACAAGATGTAGTGAGACAAGCTCAATCTGCAGAAGTTTCTTAGGCCATTTCGGCCGCCGCGCGGGCGAGCTCTTCTTGCCTCAGGCGTTCCTGGCGCTTGACTCGCTCCGGCACGATGCGCTCACGATCAGCGGCTGGACGAAAGGCATACCGCTCGACCCCAAGCGCTCTTAAGACAGCTTGCTCCACGGGCGAATGATCAGCGAGCTGCTCTCGATCAAAGCGCATAGGCTCGTTGAGATGCACGGGAGGGTTGGTGATGATGCGAATCGCTTTCAATGGATTTTGCGAAGCCGCATGCAAGACGTACGGGTGCAGCAAAAAGACATCTCCAGCCTTTCCAGTAGCTTCCTCGAAGGAATTGCATTGCGCGATCAGGTCCTTGAACCCAAACTCGCCAGGCATGACACCTTCCGGGTGATCGGCCAAGAATTTGGCGATAACAGGAACCGAGTCGGTGGCGATGTAGGTGGGCCCTCCTTTGTGGACCACATCGGTCCAGTTCACAAAAACGAGTAGCCCCTGCTCAGGCGAGTCGAGAAAGTGCCTAAAGAAGTCTCCATCCTTGTGCCATCCGGAGGTGGTTGGACCTGCGGGCTGCCAAGGCTCGTCGGCTCCCAAGCCGAGGTTGACGATGAAGTGATCCGACCAACGGCAAGGTTTGCCAAGACGCTCTTCGCCACCTAGCAGGTCGCAAATCGCATCGTACACTCTTGGCGCGAAATCCTGGACCTCGACATAGTGATCGCCGCTCATGTGGATGCGATTTTCAGCCCATGTGGACTGATCTTCCGGGTCATAACCCAGCCGCTCGAAGCATCGACGGGACCATGCTTCCGCGACTTCGCTCGAAAAGCCACCTTCGATCTTCACGTACCCCTTCTCGAGAAAATGCTCGATGTCTGCTGATGTAAGAGTTCTCATTGCTTCAGTGGGTCCTGACCCTTGACCAACGCGCTCAGCCAGGCAGCAGATCGCTCCGTGTAAGGTCGCTGCTGCTCAGGGGTTGCTAAATGATTGTGTGGGGATTCTGGCATTGGGGCTACTTCTTTGGGTCCCTTGATCAAGTTGAAGGCCGTCCAGATTCCGGCGGGCGGACAGGTTGTATCCACGAATCCCATCGCAACCAGTGAGCGAGCTCGGATATTCGGCGCGAAGTTGATGCAATCGATGTACCGCGCCACCTCCATAGCTTTCCGATCTCGCCACGGGTAGTTCGGATAACCTTCCTGGCGTCCGTGCAGTCCCGCGTTGAGATCACATCCTGCCGGGACATTGACAATCATGTGGGTCACTTTCGGGTGGAGACCTGCGACGGCCAGACTCTGTTGTCCACCCATGCTCGTGCCCATGACCAATAATGTCTTACCATCCCAATTGGGGTGCTTTGCAAGAAAATCGACAGCACGAACGCCCCGCAAATACATCTCGACGAAGTAGTTCCTTTCCCGGTCAGTTTGGTTGATTTGAGTGTAATTCTTCAGTGCCGTTGGCAGTGCGTCGTAGTAGGACTGCGGCTCGGTCGGCAGGACGTCATGCGGTTCGATGTTCAGGGCCAGCCAGCCCTGCGAAGCCGGATCGACAACCCATGGGTTCCACAAGCGGTATGGAGGGCTTGCCCACTGGAGGATGAGCATCGCCGGAAACTTGCCCGCGCCGCGGGGCTTTGCGAGCTGCCCATACACATGGGTGCCATTCACATGATCCATCCGCACCGTTGCATAGTCGACGTCTGGCTTTCCGGCCTCCGCTCTGGTTAAGATCGGGTTCTCCGGAATGCTCCTGAGCTCAGCGATTTTGCGGACCCAAAATCGATCGAAGTCGCGGGGTCGATCTTGAACTGGTTGTAGCTTGGTTGGATCAACCGCAGCTCCCAAGTCCATCGGCCGACCACCGGCAGGCATGAGCTGCACGAAAATCATTGCCGGCTCCTCGAGCGTTGCTGAGATTATTGCCGGCCCGTTCTCCAGACTTAGCTCACCGGAGCCGATCAGCACTTGATTGTTCTTCTTGATCGTGTAGGAGACCCTGGCTGGTCCCGACGCACTCGATCTCGTGATCGTCCACCCCACCGGTTCCCCGGCCGCATAGATGCCCGACGACTTGAATGGAACGGCGACAAATTCACTTGCAGTAGCTCGGGTTTGCGCGAAGAGGAGCGCTGCAACGCATAAAGCCAGGCTAGTTGCCAGCGATAAGTAGAGTCGTTTCATCTTTGGTGTCTGGAAACGATAATATACGCTCAAATGTGGCCCCTTCTGCTCTTAGCAACCTCTCTCACGGGCGATCCCCCTCAGCTTCCGCCACCAACGCGGCTCACGGCTGAGCAGGACCACCAGCGGTTATTGAAGGAGCTTGGCATCGAATCGCTCCGGCCCGGAGCCAACGGCATGGATTCCAAAGCGCCTAACTACGCCAACACCGACGAAGCCAAGGCGAATCCGTATCCGATTCCGCCGCTCATGCGGTTCAAGGATGGGCGAGAAGTGAGGACGGTGCAAGATTGGGCGAGTAGGAGGCGCGAGATCATCGAGGACCTGGACCGGGAGGTCTATGGGCGAATGCCTCGCAAGACTCCGAAGGTGCGCTGGGAGATCGTCAGCACCGAGCATGCTCTCGTGGGGGACATTCCTGTTGTCAACAAGCAACTCATCGGCCACGTGGACAACTCGGCTTACCCGCAACTGAATGTGGATATTAAGTGCACGCTGACCACTCCAGCAAACGTGAAGTCGCGGGTCCCCGTTATCATTGAGTTCGGTTTCTTCTTTCCCTCACGCCCCGGTGCTCGACCGGCAACCGAGGGTCCCACGTGGCAACAGCAATTGCTGGCAAAGGGCTGGGGTTATGCGATTCTGGACCCCCGAAGCATTCAGGCAGACAACGGAGCAGGTCTCACGGAAGGAATCATCGGACTTGTCAACAAGGGGCAGCCTCGCAAAGTGGAGGATTGGGGCGCCCTCAAGGCTTGGGGTTGGGGAGCCAGTCGCGTTCTCGATTACCTGGAGACTGACAAGGCCGTCGATGCAAAGAGAGTCGGCATCGAGGGACTCTCTCGCTACGGCAAAGCCGCGATTGTCACCATGGCATACGAGCCGCGCTTCGCCATCGCATTCGTGGGTTCGTCCGGCCAGGGCGGGGTGAAAATCTGGCGGCGCAATTCAGGTGAAACGGTAGAAAACGTGGCTTCGTCCGGAGAGTATCACTGGATGGCGGGAAACTACGTGAAATACGCGGGTCCGCTGACACCCGGGGATTTACCTGTCGACGCGCACATGCTGGTGGCACTCTGCGTTCCACGCCCCGTATTCGTCGGAGTTGGCTCACCTAACGTTGAAGGCATCTGGATCGACTCCAGGGGCACGTTCATGGCGACCGCCTTGGCCTCACCTGCGTACCGCTTGCTCGGCAAGAAAGGAGTCAAGCTCACCGTGATGCCGCGTGAAGGAACGCCCCTGATCGAGGGAGATCTTGCCTTCAGTCAGCACCACGGCGGGCACACGAACGGACCGAACTGGCCCATCTTCATCCATTTCGCAAGCCGGTACTTCCAATGACCAGAAAGGCTAGTGGAGACCTCTAGCCTTGAAGAACTCGTAGCTGATTCTGGCAGCGTCCAGCGGGTCGCCATCGTATAGGTCCAATTCGACGGCTCCAAATTTGACACCGGCTTCCTTGCACGCGTCCAGCACTCCGTTCCAATCGATAAGCCCTTCGCCGGCGGGCTGCCATTGGGGGGTTTTGGAGGGATCGTAGTCCTTTAGGTGAACGAGCGGTGCTCGGCTTCCCATGTGGCGAATCCACTGAACCGGGTCTCCACCGCCGATGGCGACCCAGGCGACATCCAGTTCGGCTTGGACGAGCGATGGGTCTGACGAGTTGTAGAGCGTTTCGAGGCCGTTGTCCTTGAATTCAAAGTCGTGGTTGTGATACGTGAGCTGAAGGCCGGCGTCTTTGATTTCCTGTCCGATGCCGTTCAGTTGGCGTCCAAAAGCAGCCCAGTCTCCGCGTCGATCCTCGCCGAGATAGGGGACGATGATGAACTCGCATCCTAGGGTTTTGGCTTCCTTGATCGGCCCCTGAACATCCTTTTCGAGCCTCTCTATTGGGCAATGGAAGCCGTTCACGTTCAGACCAATCGCGTCCAAGGTCGATTTCCACTCTTCGGCGCTCTGGCTCCCGCCGCCGCCCTCCACATATTCGTAGCCGATCTCTCGGACCTTTTCGAGGGTGCCGCGGAAGTCGTTTGCCATGTGATCGCGGACGGTGTAAAGCTGCAGGGAAAGGCGCATTGAGGCTTAATTATGGCGCAGCATCGGTCGTTGGCGGCGGCACAGCGAACCACTCGTTGGTGATCACGTACTGGATCCAAGCGTCGGGACCGGCGGCGGTTGCTTGCCATGTTTCCGTTTGCGTCTCAGCCAGTCGAGTTCGAGGCACATCGGCCATGTAGGCCATTTTGTCTCCCTTCAGGCCCTTGACCGTCACCATAGATGTTTCGGTTATAACCGCCAGGGCATCTCGGGCCATTTCCGCACCGATCTTTCGGTCGACGTCGCCTTCCTGTAGTCGATAGGTGATGGTGAGCTGCTTCGTCCGCGGGTCCATCGTGGCTTGAATGAGCCGATCGGCGTGCTGGCCGCGCCGCAGGAGCTCCGTCGTGGTTTTATCTTCCGCCGACATGAGGGGCTGCTGCGTTGCCGGAGGCACGGACGCCACCTTCGGCTCCTCAACTACCGGCTCGTCTTGAGGCTTGCTGATAATGGAGTCTTCCGTTGCCGAAATCGGCGCTCTTACGACTTCCGGGGGCTGGGCTTTTGCGGTTTGCTTGCCGAGCGAGTAAGACACGAAGGCGCACAGAGCGATGATCGCAAGGGCTAGCCCGGAGTAGAACATCGTTCGCTTACCGCTCATCTCGGGCAGGCCGAGGTGCTCGGCGGTGTTCAGCTTCTCAGTTTCTCGAAGTCGGTCCTTCATCACCTGGAGCTTCTGCCTGGCGATGAACGATCCGGGGTCGAGGTCGACGGCGAGCTCGTACCAGTCTGCCGCTTGCTCGAACTGCTTTTGATCGGCGAAGATGTCGCCGATCAGCACGTGCGTCTCGAAGTGGTGCGGGTAGCGCTTCAGGATCGAGAGGCAGTGCTGCTCGGCCGCTCGATAATCACCGCGCATCCGAGCCAGGTTGGCCCTTGACAGGTCTGCGTGAACCGTTTCGCTAACATTGTCGATCAGGCCAGAGCCCTGCAAGGGAGCACCGCATTCGGGGCACTCGGAGAGCGCCTCGTCTACGCGGGTCTCGCAGTGCCCGCAAACCTTAAACCCCTGTACTTCCGAATCCACCTTCTCCACGCCCGGTCTCGTCAAGGCTATCCACCACCTGCAGCTCTACCCTCGCAACCGGGCAGATCACCAATTGTGCCACTCGGTCGCCTTTCTTGAAGCTGACAACTTGCTGACTCAGATTGATCATGATCAGCTTAACTTCGCCGCGATAGTCTGAGTCGATAGTCCCAGGAGAATTGACCATCGTGACCCCATGATTGATCGCGAGGCCGCTTCTGGGGCGCACCTGAGCTTCAAATCCCTGCGGAACCTCGATGCGGATTCCTGTTCCAATCAATTTTCGCTGCAACGGCTCGAGTTCGAAGGTTTCGGAGCAGGAGAGGTCCAGACCGGCTGAGCCGTCGGTTTTGTAGCTGGGCAGGGTTGCGTCTTCGGTAAGGCTGATCCGCATGTCCGGATGATGCCTCATTCAGGGTGTTGGTTGTGGCTCCCAGGATGCGTATCGTTTTCGGAGGCTGGCGGGCGTAAACATCTCCCGCGGCAGGTCCAGGTTGAATTCGAAGTCGATTGTATTCGTCGCTTTCCACTCCTCTCCTTCTCGTCTGTACTGAACGTAGTGGAGCGGCAGGTAAGTCACTGGATCGATCATAAAATCGACCATGGAAGCTGGAGACGTCACCCCTTGGTGAAGTTCTTGTGAATACAGCTGGTGCTCGCGTTCAGTGACCCTCAGCGTC
>JBGGMI010000184.1:0-4166 GCA_041288075.1 Fimbriimonas sp. | reverse complement strand
TTCGCCTATCGTCGCGGACGCGTCCCTCCCGAATTTCCCGACGCGGGTCATCCGACCGTCGTGAAGGACTTCGGCAAGGGCATGAAGGCTTACTGGTTTCCCGAAACCGAACTGCTCGTCATGACCCCGGGCAAGCCGGAGCCGATGTTCATGGGCCTCTGGAGCCCCGAAACAAAGGTCGCGGTCAATCACCTCAACGGCTATCGCGTGCCACCTTCCCTGAGCGGAATCGAGGTGCGCATCTCCTTTTGCGAATACACCCCATTCCTCTGTCCTGACCTGAAAGCCCAGGTGAAGAACACGGTCACTTACATCCAGAGCAACAATAGACAGGATTCCCTGCCCTACGAGGCGAAGGACTCGAAGGTCGACGGCCTCCCGGCAAAGCTCATCAGCCTCGAAGTCCAAGGGCCCGATGGAATCTTGGTGGGAGATGTCTTGCTGGTGAAGCGCGGCAACGTCTATGTAGAGATCGTGACGAACTATCACAAAACCAGACCGGCAGCCTACGCAAAACGCGTGAAGCAGCTATTGTCGACCGCGCATTTCCTCACCAAGCAGCAAATCGACGCTTTACCTGCCAGCGCAAGGTCAAAGTAGCTCCTCGATCAAGGCTTGGCCGCGGGCTTGATCAGCAGCATGGTCTTTAGGGGAAACCCCCAGTCGGACTCTTGAAAATTGAAGTCTTTGCTGACGGAGCCCCCGTGGTCTTTCAGGTCAACCCCCACGCTCCAGATAAGCCGCTTCGCTGGATCATAACGGAGTGGCTTGTCGGCCATGTGATCCCAGGGCACGGACTTCATCAGACCCTCTGATACCAGCATGTCTAAGGTCTTCGGGAGTTTGGCGGTCTTTGCTTGATAGAGCTCGATCGCCACAATGCCCCGAACAGCCTCCCGCAAGGTCCTCGACCTCGCACCGGCCGTCATGGTCTCGCTTGCCACTGTGCTAACGAGCGACCGCCCAAGCGAATTCGAGAGGTTGTTCATCTTGGCCCGATACCAAAACTCGCGCGCCGACCTCTCCACCCCCGGTTCCATGTCGCTATGAAGGTCCTCCGGCAAATCCTTTGTGAGCTCCTCAACAAAGCTGTCGATGCTCTTGTCGATTTTCGGATAAGGTCGCCCGGCGTTTTCGAGTGTCGCCAAAGCCACCTTGTTGGCGAGTTTTGCCGTTTCGATTGCGTCGTATTGCCCGACAGGCTTCTCGTCCTTATGTTGCGAGAGAGAGTCGTCGAACATATCCCCCAATCCTTTGGGCATCGGAAAGTCGGAGCCCATCTTCGGGAGCATCGGAAGGGTGTAGTTCTGAAACTCCCCCACGATGACCTGCTTGATAATCTTCCGATCCGGGTCAAGCGGCTGCCAAGCCGAAAGGAGACGACGCAACTGCTCCTCATCGAGCTTTCCGGAGCGGGCGAGCTTGGCGGCTGAATGATCGACGATTGCGAGCACCGCTATAGCGACCAGATGTTCGATGAGCGTTCTTCCCTCGCGGGTGTAGGCTTCCGCGATCCGATTCGCAAGGATCAGCTTCTCCGTGGCCTCGGACATCTTGCCATCGGCCGCGTCGGCGAGTCCCGCAAGAGCACACTGCTTCACCAAGTTCTTCACCTCAGCGAGGTTCGGAAAAGCGAAGTAGGGGTTTTCTGGCTTCGGGGGAATCGCTCCACGCTCGTAGAGGCTTAGGCACTCCAGCACCGTAGTCTTATTGGCTTGGAAGCTCAATTGCGCCCACTTGAGGATTGCGCTCTGACTCTGCGGATCGGTCTGCTTGATGCGCTTTGCTCCCTTTAGAAGCTGGCTTATTCGCTCGTAGCGCTTCTCCGACTCCAGATCTCTAGGCAGCGGCGCGAGGAGGCGCGGATCGATCACCGCCTCGACTTCTTGCCTTGTGGCGTATCGAAGCTTTGGCCGAAGGGAGTACCAACCGTATCCAGCGAGCACAGCCACCGTCAGAATCCCGATCAGCCCGCACCCGCGCCGGTTCAGTTGCATTGGTCTAGTGTACGGTTCTGCATGAGGCTGAGTTTCGGGATCAAGCTTTGCCAAAAACATGGACGCGCGCTTAATCGAACCAAAACAGCGTTATCATTCGTTGAACGATTCACGTGCGCGAAGACACTCACATGCAAACGACGCCCCTTCAGGCGCGGCTCGAGATCGCTGCGATCGCGCAGGAGCATTACGATGCGGTATTCCGCTTCTGTGCCCGGCGCATCGGGCAGGACCGGGCTGCGGATGCCGCGCAGGAGACCTTCCTGACGGCTCAGAAGGCGTTGAAGAACTTTCGAGGCGAATCAAGCGTGAGTACCTGGCTGTTTGGGATAGCGAATAACGAGTGCCGGCGGCTCGCTCGTAAAGAGCGGCTCGCACCCGTCACGCTGGAAATCGATCCGGCCCGGGCCAGCTCCGAGCACTCGGAGGAGTCTATCGTGAACAATCAGGCGCTTCAGCAGGCGATGCAGAAGCTTTCGCCCGAGCATCGAGAGGCGGTGATTTTGCATGAGATGGACGGGCTGACGTATGAAGAAGCGGCGGTCGTGCTGGGCGTGCCGGTCGGAACCGTGAAGTCTCGCCTCCACCACGCATTTATGAACCTCAGAAAGAGCCTTTCCCCCGCAGGAGCCGAGCGATGAGCTATCGCGAGGACCTCAAAGCGTTTGTCGATGGCGAGCTCAGTCCTGCCCGGACCGAGGAGATGCGGCGGGCGATTTCCGATGATCCGGCTTTGGCGGCCGAGGCTGATGAGCTGCGAAGTTTGTCGGTGGCATTTAAGGCAATCCCTCAGCCGGAGCCGCATGGTTTGGATCAGACGTTGCGAGCGTTGAGGCTGGCGGAGCCGAAAGCGGTTCCTCGCCGGGCTTGGGGGTGGTGGCTTGGTTTGGGCCTGGCGGGTGCGGGGGCATTGGTGCTTGTGCTGGGTTCATTGGACGATCCTCGTGGAATGTCCGAGGCGGCGAGTAGCCCGGTGGCGGAGGCGGAGCGCACGGAGTCGAAGGCGATGGATGGAGTCTCTAATGGCTATGTTGCCCGCGCGATGCCTGAGACTCGACTGTTTAAAGAGGACACTGCAAAAGCGGCAGCAAAGGCTCGCGTTAATCTTCCGAACAAGAACGTCGCCGCTCCAATTACTCCTCCGCCGGCAAAGGCGAAGAACGTGGGGGAGAGGGCCGCACCGACGGCGAATGCAGGAGAAGACAAGGCGCTGGCGGCCCAATCGCCCGCTCCCAAGACGGAGGTGCCGGCAGCCGTAGCGCTTTCGGTTCCCGACCAGGATGAGATTGTGGAGCTGCGCGTTGCGTCGCTGCAAGAGGCGCAGACGGCGATCGAGGCTTTCGCAGCGGAGAACGACTCGACGCTCGTCAAGCCGCAGCCGAAGGACGCCAGCAAGAGGACGCTCATGCTGGAGGTGCCGGAAGACAAGCTGGAATCGGTGCTGAAGAAGCTCAAGGAGTTGCCACAGGCGATGGCAGATGCACGCAACCGCGTTCAGTTTGGGGCAAGGGCAGACTCGCAGAGCACTACCGGTGGCACAACGGGAGCTACCACTGGTGGCACCGGTGGGGGCGGGTTCGGCGGGGCTGGGGGCGGAGCTGGCGGAGGAGCCGCCGCAGGGCCGCCTGCAACGGGAAGGGCCGGGACGGCGACTTTCCAATCCAAGTCGCTAGAGGCTACGGCCAAGAAAAAGGAGAAGGTGGGGCGAAGGATAAAGATCATCCTGATCTCGACGAAGCCGAAAGAGCCGACGCCAGAGCAGCCGGGCTGACGAATCCTGAACAAATGTTGGTAGCGCCTGTGTTTTGCCATTACAATGGATGGCATGCTGACGCTCATCGTTTGCACCGCCCTGTCCCTGACAGGCACTCCGACCGGATACGCGTACGGAGCCGGATCGGGCCCCGCCGCAGGTCGGCCCTACCAGAGCAATTATTGGGAAGCCGGGCCGGTTCAGGACCTTGGAGAGGTCATGCAACTTTCCTGCGGCTACTATCACTCGGTAGCCGTTCGCCAGGACGGACACGTGCTGACCTGGGGCAGCAACGAGCGATCTCAGCTTGGACTTGGGACTGGCTCGGCCAAGATCACGGCGCTCTCTACTCCGACGGTCGTTCAGAACCTCCCGAATTCGATGGCGGTGGCGGCTGGCGGAACGTTTACGCTGGC
>JBGGMI010000183.1:0-2782 GCA_041288075.1 Fimbriimonas sp. | reverse complement strand
ATCACCTACGAGGAAGCCAAGAATCTGCCCGAGGAGGAAATCTTCTACCGCTGGGCGCGCATGTCGAAGTCGAAGGGCAATGTCGTGACGCCCGAGGATGCAGTCGAGGAGTACGGAGCCGATGCGCTACGCATGTTCCTCCTCTTCGTGGCACCGTTTGAAGCGGACGTCAACTGGAAGAACGAGGGAATGGGCGGCATGGTCCGATTCCTGAGCCGCATCTTTAAGCTGGTGGAGGATAGCAAAGCCGCGTACATCCCGGACTGGCGAGACTTCATGGCCTTCGAGGAGTTGGATGACAAAGCGCGCGACATTCGTCGAGCGACTCACCAGGCGATTCGAAACTGTACCGGCGACATTGATCGATTCAGCTTCAACACGTATGTGTCATGGCTGCAGAAGTTCGTCAACCGACTCTATGAATTGAACGGCGAGCTGTCCCGCCCGGCGGCCTTGGCCATGAGCGAGGCTATCGAAACGCTGGTCCTCTTGATCGCGCCGGGTGCGCCGCACAGCGCAGATGAGCTATGGGCATCGCTGGGCAAAGACGGATTCACCATCCTAGAAGAGTGGCCGAAGCACGACGAGGCACTTGCTGCAGAGGATTTGCTCACTATCGCCGTCCAGGTTAATGGGAAGCTGCGCGATACGTTCCAAGTTCCGGCTGGTACGACGAATGAGGAATACGAGCGGCTTGCGTTGTTGAGCCTCAAAGTGCAAACCCACCTGGAAGGCAAAACGGTGAGAAAGGTGATTGTAGTCCCGGGAAGGCTGGTGAATATCGTTGCAAATTAGTGCCCAGAAGAAGTGGATCGTGCCGCTCGCGATCTTTGGCGGCTTGGTTCTCGTGCTGATCCTCTCGAATCGAGAAGTGAAGTCTCCCGAAGATCTTGGTGTGATCGACACCGGAGAGAAGTATGCGCGTGCGCTTCAGATCGCGCAGGAAATGACGCAACCGATCTTCAAAAAGGCAGATGCCGGCGAAGCGCTTTCCGACCAAGAGAAGGATCAGCTCTTTACGGCCGGACGGCTTATCGACAACGCGAACAATCTCCTGCCCGACCGGACGATTCCTTTCCTTGGGGCGGGCAAAGCGTATATGTTCGCGGGAGACTATGGACTTGCCGAGCAGCGCTTCCGCCAGGCGATCAACAATGTGCCTTTCGACAAAGGGACTCCCCAAGCGCAAGAGACTGGGTACGAAGCCCACTACCGACTTTCGCAGCTTCGGTTCAATATTCACGACTACAAGGGCGCCGTCGAAGAGGCCACGGCGGCGATCAATGGACAACCTCAGGGCGTTGAGTATTACGTTGCACGAGCTTCCGCGCTCATCCAGCTCAAGAAGTACAAGGAAGCCGATTTCGACCTCCATTCCGCATTGAAAATCGAAAAGGACTTTCAACCCGCGATTCGGCTGCACAAGCTCCTCGAGATGGAGGATCCGAAGACGTTCGGGATTAAACCAGGACTCAAACACTGAACAAGTCGCTGCCGATCGACTACGCGGAGAGAGTCTATGCCGGAGTTCTCGGCAAGATCATCGGCGTCTACCTGGGACGTCCCTTCGAGGGCTGGGAGCACGACCGCATTGAACGCGAACTCGGCGAGGTCTCGTCGTACGTCCACGAAAAGCTCGGTCAGCCGCTGATCGTCACCGATGACGACATCTCCGGCACGTTCACCTTTCTTAGAACCCTTGAGGATTACCCTGGAACGGATCTCACCAGCGCTGAGATCGGCGAGACCTGGCTCAACTACATCATCGAGAACCGGGCGATCCTGTGGTGGGGCGGTATGGGAATGTCGACCGAACACACCGCGTTCCTCCGGCTCAAGAACGGTATCACCGCCCCCCGCAGTGGATGCATTGCCTTCAACGGGCAAGTCGTTGCCGAGCAAATTGGGGCTCAAATCTTTATCGACGGCTGGGGGCTCATTTGGCCTGGCGATCCGCAGAAAGCAGCCGAATTCGCACGGCACGCCGCCGCCGTGAGTCACGACGGTGAGGCGATCTACGGAGCGCAGGTTGTCGCGGGTCTGGTAGCAAACGCCTTTGTCGAATCAGACGTCGCGAAGTTAATCGAGAGCGCGGTTGCCCTCGTTCCATCTGATTCCTTGATCGCCCGCTTGATACGGGATGTTCGCCAATGGCACTCCGAAGGGCTGTCCTGGCGCGAAGGTTTCGCGCGCATCAAAGAGCGATATGGCTACGACAAATACGGCGGCAACTGCCACATCATTCCGAATCACGCGCTGATCATTCATGCCCTGCTCCACGGTGGCGGTGATTTCACGAAGTCCTTGATGATCGTCAATACCTGCGGCTGGGACACCGACTGCAACTCCGGCAATGTCGGCTGCATTCTGGGCGTGCTGGGTGGACTGAATGGCATCGCGCCGCACCTTCGCGAGCCGGTGCGAGATCGAATGTATCTGCCCACGGCCGATGGCGGCCGATGCATCACCGATGCGCTCTCCGAAGCCATGCGGATCGTCAACTATGCACGCGAGCTTCGCGGCTTAGATTCCGAGAAGCCCAAGAATGGCGCTCGATTCCACTTCTCCCTCCCCGGTTCGGTGCAAGGCTTCTCATCCGGCGTTCACTTGGACGGCCGACTCACCGGCAGTGGCCGCCTCGGTACACCGACCTTCACTCCTCCAGAGGCTCGCAAGATGGGCGGCTATGGCATGCTCGCCTCACCGACCCTCTACTCCGGGCAAACGCTCTCCACCCGCGTAGCCGGTAGCGGCGCGGTTTCCCTTTACGTTGGCGTCTACG
>JBGGMI010000182.1:0-13601 GCA_041288075.1 Fimbriimonas sp. | reverse complement strand
GCGAAGGAGATCATCGTCGACTCGTTGGTCCCGGAGTCGGTCGAGCGGTTTTCTTGGGCGGGGCATGTTGGGAAGCAGATGGTGCCGGCCGTTTGCGATGCGATCGCGGAGGGTGGGACTTGCCTGGTGTTCACCAACGTTCGCTCTCAGGCCGAGATTTGGTATCAAGCGATTCTAGAGCTTCGGCCGGAGTGGGCCGAGACCGTGGCTTTGCACCATGGCTCTCTTGATCGGGAAGTGAGGGATGAGGTCGAGCGGGGTCTGAAGGAGGGGCTGCTGCGCGCCGTCGTGTGCACCTCGTCGTTAGACCTGGGGGTGGACTTTACGCCTGTCGATCGGGTGATTCAGCTTGGGAGTCCGAAAGGCGTTGCTCGCTTGCTGCAGCGCGCAGGTCGCAGCGGGCACCAGCCAGGGAAGCCCAGCCGGATCACCTGCGTGCCGACTCATGCGATGGAACTGGTGGATATCGCGGCGGCAAGGGAGGGGGCGAGACGGGGAGAGATCGAGTCTCGCGAGGGGGTGGAGCGGCCGCTGGATGTGTTGGTGCAACACGCGGTCACGTGTGCTCTCGGGGATGGCTTCGAGTATCAGGAGCTTTTGAACGAGGTTCGCACGACGCAGGCTTACAAGGATTTGAGCGTGGAGGAATGGGATTGGACGCTCGACTTCGTCACGCGGGGCGGGGAGTCTTTGAAGGCTTACGAGGAGTATCGGCGGGTGGTGCTGGTGGATGGGCGCTATACCGTTGAGAACAAGCACATCGCACGGCGGCACCGGATGTCGATTGGGACGATCCTGAGCGACGCGGCGGTGGTGGTTCAATACATGAAGGGTGGACGGCTGGGAACGGTCGAGGAGTCATTCATCGCAAGGCTGAAGCCGGGGGACAAGTTTCTCTTTGCGGGCAAGCCTTTGACCTTCGTGCGGATGAAGGACATGACCGCCTGGGTGCGGAAGGCGAGCAACTCACAGGGGGCGATTCCGCGGTGGATGGGTGGTCGGTTGCCGCTAACTACCGAGCTGTCGCACTCGATCCGACGGACGCTGTCTTACGCCCGCGATGGCGAGCTGATCTCGCAGGAGATGGTCGCAATGGCGCCTTTGCTGGAGGTTCAAGACCGCTGGTCGGCGATTCCCCACGAGGACGAATTTTTGGTGGAGCGGGTGCAAACTCGGGAGGGGCACCATCTGTTTCTCTATCCCTTCGAGGGGCGGCTGGTGCATGAGGGGCTGGCGGCGGTGCTGGCTTACCGCATGTCGCGCCTGCAGCCGATCACGTTCAGCATGGCCTACAACGACTACGGGATCGAGCTGCTGAGCGTCGAGCCGGCACCGTTTGAGGAGGCTCTGGAGGCGGGCTTGCTGTCGCCGAAGCATGTGGCTTCGGACATCCTGGACAGCCTGAACTCGATCGAGCTGTCTCGACGGCAGTTCAGGGAGATTGCTCGAATCTCGGGGCTGATCTTTGAAGGCTATCCGGGAATGCGGAAGACGGCCCGGCAGATACAGGGCTCGAGTGGGCTGTTTTACGACGTATTTCGGCGCTATGAACCTGATAATTTGCTGGTGAAGCAGGCGACGCGGGAGGTGCTGGATCGGCAGCTCGAACAGACTCGTCTGGCCCGGGCGCTTGAGCGGCTCTCCTTCTCTCGGTTGCTGCTGACTTATCCGGGTCGGCCAACACCGTTGGCGTTTCCTATCCTGGTAGATCGCTTAAGGGACCAAGTTTCCAGCGAGGCTTTACCGGATCGGATCGCGAAGATGAGTCTTCGGTTGGAAACGGAAGCGGATAAAAGGCAATAGGTGCCCCGGACTGTCTGCCCTTGCCCCTCCCTCGGAAGGGGGTTTCCGGAGGTTAGATGCCGGCGAAGGACTTCGAGATGTCGACGTCTCCGCCCTCGAAAACCGCCTTCTGAAAGCTCGACTCGTCGATTTTCGCTTGAAGCGCGGCTTCATAGGCGGCGGAGTCGAGCGGCAGCTCGACAGTCGTGTCCGTCCAGGCGCTGTAGAGCATTGCGTTGGCGAGCTCGACGGAGTGGATGCCTTCGGCAGCCGGCGCGATGACCGGGGTGCTGGTGGTGATTGCGTCGATGAAGTTCTGCAGAATCTCCTGATGCTGGCCCGCCTTTCCGTCTGGCGAGACTTCGGAAACTGTGGTTTTGGGAGCGGCGAAGGACTCTTTGGAGGACTTGCAGAAGTCGCTTGCCGAGACTTCGTTGAGGGTCAACGTCAGCTTGTTCGCTTCAAAGACCAGCTTGCCAAGATCGCCAGCGATCTCCAGGCGGTTCGTTCCGGGAGCCTCGCCGGTGCTGGTGATGAAGACTCCGGTGGCTCCGTTCGGGTATTCAAAGTAGGCTGTCACCTCGTCCTCAACTTCGATGTTGTGGTCACGGCCGAAGGCGCAGAAGGCGCGGACTTTTGAGGGCATCCCGCAGATCCACTGGAACAGGTCCAGGTTGTGCGGGCACTGGTTCAGGAGCACCCCGCCCCCTTCCCCGCCCCAGGTGGCGCGCCAAGCGCTGCTGCCGTAGTACGCCTCGGTGCGGAACCAGTTCGTGATGATCCAGTTCGTCCGTCGAATCTCGCCGAGCTGGCCGCCTTGTACGATCTCCCGAATGGCCTGATAGAACGGGTCCGTCCGCTGGTTGAACATTGCCGCGAACACCTGCTTCTGCGGATTCCAGGCAGCGATGAGCCGCTCGGCGTCGGCCTTATGAACAGAGATCGGTTTCTCGACGAGCACGTGTAGTCCCTTCTCAAGGGCAGCGATGCCCAGGGTGGTGTGGCTGTAATGCGGCGTCGCTATGAGAACAGCGTCGACTTCACCCGAGTTGATCAGAGCTTGAGGGTCGGCAAAGGTCTTCAGATCAGGGTAAGCGTGGAGCCTCTTGGAGTCTTCATCGGCAACCGCGACGAGCTGAACGCCGGTGAGCTGCGGGACGATCTTAGCGTGGGCCGTGCCCATGTTTCCGAGGCCGATGATGCCGAGGCGAACCATAGACCGAGGATACTACTTGCCGGGAAGGTCCGGTAGGGTTGATACCGGCCTTAGAACGAGGGTGGCGGGGTAGCTGCTTCCAGAGAGTGGGATGGTAGAGACGTTGATCGTTTTCGAACCACCTGGTTCGAGCCTAAATCTCGCTAGCCTCGCTTCCGCCTTGGCTTGCATCAACGGTAGCCGAATGAATTGTCCGTCAAGAAGAAAGATGCCGCCAGAGTATCCAGCGCTGGTCTCGAAGACGAGTTCGATGTCGGCGGCGGAGCCGGTATTGTTCAGAGCTTTTGCCTGGATGTTGTAGATCACGCCGAAATTTCCGTCCAGGGCCTGTCCCTTGTCTTGCCTTGCTATCGGCCTTTGGCCGATTCGGAAGAACGAGTAGTTGCCGCCGGCGTTGTACGTAAACTGCTCATCTTTGAACGGACTTGGGTAGATCACAACCGAGTGCTCGGAAGGGTAAGCGGGACTCACATCGGACGGCGCTCCCACTTCTCGCCAGGGGGTTGGGGTTCGTAGAGCGGCTTGCCACTTGGCGTCTAGATCATAAGGCACGACGGCTTCGGTTGTGACGGTGAGATTTTCGGGGCCGCCCGGCAGAAGCCGCAAATAGCAGAGACCGCTGCTCGTTTCCTGCGGAGCCAACCTGCGGAAAGCGATCGGCAGGTTGCCTCCCGGGGGAATCGTCACGACTTCGCCGGAACCGTATACCCAGGAGCGGAAAAAGGGGTCGGCTGCCAAGACACCGGCAAGGACCGGGTTCTTGTCTTTGCTATCGCCGGGGATGATGACCACCTGGGCCGGCTTGTCGCTGTTGTTCGACATGAACACCCGCAGCAGGAGCCCTTGATAGGAGTCGTTGATGTGGTGGTACAGCATGCGCACCGGCGTGTTCGGTTGCAATCGCGCCATGAAGAGCGACTGCGGCTTCTTCACGTTCTCGGGATCGTTGCAATACCAGAGCTCGGTTTCACGTTTTAGAGCCAAGCCAAGGTTCGTAACCACCACATTGACGATTCCCTCACTTGGAAATGCGTTGGGAGAGCTTGCTTTGACCCGGATAGGAAGCGTCGTTTTTTGGCCCGTCGAGAGAGCGGACGGATCGACGCTCGTCCAATCCCATTCCACCCCCTGCACCCCCTGCAGACGGGTCTTTAGCACCCCCTCGACGACGCTTTTCATAGAGGAAGCGGAAGCGGGTGCGCCAACGACGGTCGCGCCGTAAGTCTGCGGGAAGGGGGCTGCGTAGGGCAAGACGCGAATTCTGATCTCCCGCGCTTCATTGCCTTCCCCGATGGTGAGCGTGCTCTCACCGAGTCCGACGGGTTTGATCGTGAGAGTGGCACCAAGTCGCGTCACCTTTGCCACATCTTTGGTATCGATGAACATTGGCGCGGTGCGCGCGGCTCGGCCAACGATGTCGATGGTTTTGACACCCTTTAGCGGAAGCGTCACGGACGAGTTGCTCAACTTGATCGGGGGCAAAACCCACGCGGCCCGCAGATTGGCGATCCATGCTGATGCCAGGCTCGCCGGCGTTTCGTCGTGACTGGAAGCCTCAGCCTTGTTGATGAGGATGAGGACCTCCCCACTTTCGTAGATCTTGGCCGATTGTCTGGTTGTCTGGATGCTCAGATCGATCTCGGTGCGCTTGTCGAGGTGGCGGGCTAAGGCGGCAGCGCGCGCTTTCGGGCCGGCTTTACCGACCGTTGCCCGGAGCGTGAGCACCCGCACTTCGTTTACGAAAAGGGTGCCTCCTTCGGCTCGGGCGGTGGCGGCGTAGCTTGCTGAGGCACACGCGAGAAGCAGGAACAGGCAAACAGAGCGGATCATGGGCAAAGGCAAGCAACAACCGGCTCTCCTTCCGGTTACGACGTTTAAGGTACCGCCGATTGAGCCAAGGATTGAAGCCTTGCCGGTCTTTTCGCATTTGAGGCTTGCTAGAACCTTTAGCACGGAAGAGCGTTCGGCCCGTGCCCAGTGAGCATTTCCTCTCAAAGTAGTTCGAATCTGGAGAAACTGAGGAATAATTTATGCAGCATGCAATTCCATAGCTTTCGGCGCACACTTGCCGCGCTGCTCTTTGCCGCAACCGCTGCACTTTCCCTTGCTCAAACCTTAGAACTCGAGCAAAGAAGCGTTGTAGGACGCCCCTGGAAGGGGTCAGTCGGGATCAAAGCCACCACGAAGCAGATCATGCAGTGGCAGGCGCTCAACGGGCACGGCTTCAAGTACCTCGTTATGCCAACCGAGCGTGACGAGACCCTCGAGTATCTCCCCGGACCTCCCGCATTGCCCGGCCCACAATTTCCTGCTCGCAACAGCACGATCGAGGCGCTCGGCCTCGTGGCTCCGCCTCAAGCGAGATTCTCTGTGGGAGTTAGTTGGGACGGCGCGGGGTTCGACGATGAGACTGCGCCTGCCTTTATTCCTCCGGACACGATGGGCGACGTTGGCCCGAACAATGTGCTCGTTGTGGTCAACAACTGGATCAAGCTCTGGAATCGCACCGGAACCCTTGGGGCTCTGAACGCGCACCTCAACACTTTCTTCAACAGCGTTCGGGGCGGGGCGAACGTCGGCGACTCGAGAGTGCGCTTCGACCGGCTCAGCCAGCGCTGGATCATCACGACTTTTACCGCCGAGTCGAGCAATAACAAAATCCTTATCGCTGTGAGCGATAGTGCGAACCTAACCGCCTCAACAGTTTGGACGTTCTTCTCGTTTCAGCACAATGTCGTCACGCCCGCAGGCGACACTGGCCTCTTCTTCGACTATCCGACTCTGGGTGTTGATAGCCAAGCCCTCTACATTGGGGGCAACGTTTTTGGAGGTGCCTTCACTACTTCGGCATTCGTCGTTCGAAAGAGTTCGATTCTGGGGGCAGGTCCAATCGTAGTGACCGCGTTTCGTAATCTTTACAACGGCGGAAACGGAATAATCACCCCACAAGGCGTCGATCACGATGACCCAGCATCAACGGATGGTTTCATCCTTGGCCACGGCGGCCACTTCAACACCATGCGGATGCATAAGATCACTGATCCAGGCGGCACTCCTGTGCTTGGCCCTGTTCAGTCCGTGAGCGGCATGTTGTCCGATTCACAGCCGGTTTCAGTTCCGGCCTTGGGAAGCGCCAAGAATTTGGATGGTGGAGACCTTCGATTGCTAAAGGCAGCCATTCACACAAATGCATTGACGGGACTGAAGACCATCTGGACGACAGGAAGCATTTCGGTCACGTCGGCAGGATCGATCACCTCTGGAAATCGAACCGCAACTCGGTGGTATGAAGTTCACAACTTTAGCACAACACCGAGCATTCGGCAGGCGGGCACGATCTTTGACACTGCTGCCTCTAATCAAAAGCATTTCTGGATGGCAACCGCAGCCATGAACCGTCAAGGCCATGCCGTCGTCGGCATGAGCGTTTCTGGTGCGCTGCAAAACGCGAGTATTGCTGTCTCAGACCGTCTATCCTCGGACGCCTTAGGCAACCTCAGCGCTCCTACGCAGATTGTGGCGGGCACGTCTGCCTACAACCTTGATTCTGGAGATCCCGTCTATCGATGGGGCGATTACTCAAACACGGTGGTCGATCCGACGGACGGGATGTCCATCTGGACGTTCCAGGAGTATTGCAACGCGCTCAACAACTGGGAAGTGCGAGTCATCAAGCTTCTCGCTCCTCCTCCCGCTACTCCAACGGCCACAACGCCCACCAGCGCTGCGCAAGGCTCTACTGTCACGCTTGCGGTGACGGGCACCAGTTCCAACGGGTCCGGATTCTTTGATGCGGGCACTGGATTTACCAGCCATATGGGCGCTTCGTTCAGCGGCACCGGCATTACGGTTACCGCCGTGCGATTCATCTCGCCAACGTCCATCGAGATAGATGCCACCCTTGCAGAAGATGCGGCGGAAACGACTCGGAGCTTGACGGTCACGAATCCGGATGGCCAGCAAGTGCAGGTAACGAACTTCTTCACGGTCACCTCAGGTGCTCCAACGCTTTCCTCCGTTAGCTTGCCAGCTACGATTGCTTCTGGGGCAACGGTGAACGGCACGGTAACCCTCGACCGGGCCGCTCGCTCCGGTGGAGCCGTAGTGACGCTGTCGTCCAATAATGCTGTGCTCACCGTTCCAGCTTCAGTGACGGTTACTCAGGGCAATACGACTGCGAACTTCAGCGCCACTGCAGGCACTGTGTCCAGCCCCGTTCAGGGAACGGTAACGGCGCATTTCGTGGTGGACAGAACGGCCGACTACGAGGTGCGGGCAGCCGAGCTCGTTTCCTTAAGCCTGAACCGAACCTCCATCGTAGGCGGATCGACCGCTACAGGTGTCGCCAAAGTGACGCTCGAGCAGGCAGCCCCGACAGGGGGACTTACTATTCAGTTGTCGGCAGGATCGCTCATCAGCATCCCCTCTACTGTAAAGGTTGCGGCAGGAAGCTTGACGGGCCAAGTCAACTTCAGTGCCCCGACAGCAGTCAGCACCGCGACGAATCAGACGGTGACAGCAAGCTGGCAGGGAGTGGATAAGTCGAAGGACATTCTTGTTCAGCCGCCCACTCCATCGAAACTCCAATTCACGCCAAGCGTGCTCATCGGAGGATCGCAAACGGTTGTGACCGGCACGGTGACACTGAGCCAAACGGCTCCAACAGGTGGAGTTGTCGTCACACTAGAGTGCGCTTCCCTGCTGCTAACGGTTCCGGCGAACGTGACCGTTCTGGAAGGTCAGACCCAGGCCAGCTTCACGATCACTCACAAGAGCGTTCCAACTCAGAAGATCATCAGTGTGCAGGCTCTCTCTGGTGGTGTGAAGAAGGCCGCGAAGGTAACTCTTAATCCTCCTGGAATAGGTTCGATCACGTGCGATCCTAAGTCGATCATCGGCGGAACGGGCGCATCGATCTCTGGCACAGTCGCCCTTAACGCACCAGCGGCATCGGGTGGATGTGACGTGGTGCTGACGACGAGTTCAGGCGAACTGACGGTAACACCGACCACAGTGCATTTCAATGCGACGAACAGCTCGAAGCCGTTCACCATCACCGCTCCGAGCAGTATTCAGGCGAACAAGTCAGTGACGATCACTGCGACGCTGAACGGCACGAAGACGGTGATCGTTACGGTGGTGGCACCGAAGGTCTCCAGCGTGTCTGTTACTCCTTCCACAGTTGTGGGTGGTTCCTCGACGGTAGTGACGTTCAAGGTCAATCTGAATGCACCAGCACCCGCGGGTGGCTACGTTGTGTCCCTGAACAGCTCAAACCCATCTGTGGGTAGCGTTCCCGCAACGGTGACCGTGCCGGCGGGTGCAACTACGGCGAGCGTGACGGTGACGCACAGTGCGGTTGGGGCAACCAACTTCGTAGGCTTATCTGCGACGGTAAACGGCGTGACAAAGTCGACAACCTTAACGGTTACTCAGTAGCCTGAACGAAACTGACCCTGGCGTAAAATACCAGGGTCAGTTTGTGTGTGATGCGCGCTCGATAGGACTCGAACCTACGACCCCCAGCTCCGCAAGCTGATGCTCTATCCACTGAGCTACGAGCGCGTGACGGGGGAGATTGTACCCGTGACGGGGGGCTCTTCTCCGGCGATCCGTTCCAGTAGGGTCTCTCGAATTTTGAGCTCCGAGCGCTTGATTGCATCGATCAGTTTGTAGACGCCGCCTATGATCAGCAGGGCAAGGCCGACGTTAGAGGCTGTGCTCGCGCCTTGTTCGCCTGCCGCCATTCCGGAGGCGGTCAGGGTCACGAAGAGGAAGATCGCGGTGGCCCAGAAGAGGTCCGCTCCGAAGCTCCTATCGGTCTTAAAGTCGGATTTGGCCGCCCGAAGGCAGTTGATTCCTATCGCCAAGTACAGCACACCAACTCCCAGGAGAGCGGCATAGGCGGCGGGGGGCATGCGCTGTCCGCGCTCGGCGAAGTCGTACCAGAGCTTGAACATGGCGAAAATCGAAGCGCTCATGACGAGACAAACGACGCCGTAGATCGTGCTCTTGCGCTTTTCTCTCTTGGTGCGGGAGTCAGTCGGGATTTGCATGGGGTTAGTCCTGAAGTTTTCGTCGAAGAATGGCCTTGGCAAGGCGGATGCGGCTCTTCACGGTGCCGCTGGGAACCTGGAGGGTGTTGGCGATCTCTTCGATGCTGTAGCCCTCCGCGAAGTGCATCCTCATCACCGAAGATTGCGCCGGCGAGAGAGCAGCGAATGCCGAAGCGAGCCACGCAAGTGTGGGAACATAGGCCGGCTCCTCGCTCAAGTGCAGATTCTTGGGGCGGAGGGTCTTGCGGAGGTGGGTCGAAGCTGACCGAAAGGCGATTTGGCGAAGCCATGAATGGAAAGCTCGGGGCTCGCTCAGCTTGCCGAGGGAGGTCCAGGCTTCGAACCATGTCGACTGCGCCACCTCGTCGATGTCTTCCGAATCATGGAGCCAGTTAGAAAGGGTTGCTCTTAGCCAGGGAGTCCAAACGCGTACGATCTCGCTCATAGCCGCGTCACCACCGTTCATCGCGCGGATGACGAGCAGCTCGGTTCTGGCGAGGTCGATTTCGTTCACTTGATAGAGAGGTCTTTGCGGAAGACACTTTCGGTTCACACTTTCGGTGCTTTAATCTGCAATGGCCACCGTCCGGCACGCCCTCGAGGCTCTCGAACTGATCGCTCCCAAGCGCTACGCGTTTTCTTTTGACAAGGTGGGGCTTCAGGTGGGGAGTCCGGATCAGCCTCTGACTCGCGCCGTGGTATCGCTGGACCGATCACTGGGGGCCGTTGCCTTTGCTCGCGAGGTCGGGGCGGAGCTGTTGCTGGCGCACCACCCTTTGATCTTCCGCCCGATCGAGAGCGTGGACACGCGGACGCATGTGGGACGGACCATCCTGGAGTTGGTGCAAGGCGGCATCAGCTTCGTTGCCGCACACACGAACTGGGACTCCGCACGCGGCGGGGTGAATGATGCTTTGGCGGAGCTTCTCGGACTTGAGGAGGTGCGGGATTTCGGGACAGCGGCGGAGGTGGGGCGGTTCAAGTTGGTGACCACCTGTCCGACGTCGGCGGTGGATTCGATTATCGATGCGGCTTCTTCTGCGGGGGCTGGGGTCGTTGGGGCTTATAGCCGGTGCGCCTATACGGGGCTTGGGCACGGCACGTTTGTTGGCGATGAAGGATCGTCGCCTGCGGTGGGTTCTGCCGGTGTCCGGGAGACAGTGGAAGAAGTTCGGGTTGAGATGGTGGTGTCGGCGAGCTCGGCTTCTGCGGTGGTTCGGGCGGTGCAGAAGGCGCACCCGTATGAGGAGCCCGTTCGGGATTTGTATGTGCTTCGTGGGGAGCGGGAGCAGGCGGCAGGGCGGATTGGGCGCTTGGAGACGACGCTTTGCGAGCTGGCCGCCTTTGTCGACGAACGGCTGAATACTCGGTGTTGGGCTTGGGGAGACGGCTCGAAGCGGATTCGGAAGGTGGCGGTGGTTGGCGGGTCTGCGGACGAGGAGTGGATGGAGGCTCAGCGAGCGGGGGCGGATGTGCTGATCACCGGGGAGGTGAAGCAGCATGTGGCGGTGGAGGCTTCCGAGAGCGGAATGTGTTTGATCGCGGCGGGGCATTTTGCGACGGAGCATCCGGGGTGTGCGGCCTTGCGGGAGCGAATGAGCAAGGCCATGCCGGATGTGGAGTGGGTGTTGTTTGAGCCAGCCGCTGGCTTGAATGGCAGACCGTTTTAGCCAGCGGACTATGCGTAAGTTTCGAACGGATCCGGCATCTCGATGTACGTGTGCCGGTCGAGCGCTACGCCGTTCCAATCGAACAAATAGAAGCGCGGGTTCTTGCGCTCTAGCACCTGCTCGACCAGCTTGGCCCTTCCTTTGGCTCGCGTGTCCTGCGGCGGGTCAGTCATGGCGGTGATAATGTCCAGCTCGTCCAGCGTGCGCTCCGTCTTGCCCATGTCCTGCCACGCGTGAAAGAGACTCTTCTCGGGGTCGATGTTGTGGTATTCGAGGTCCACCGAATGCAGCGAATCGTCGTCCCAACCAACGCCTTCCGACTCCATGTACTGCTCCACGATCTTGCGCTTTGCCACCCAGTCGATCTTGTCGTCGAGGGCCATCGGGTCCTTTTCGAGGCCATCGAGGATTCGCTCCCAGTTGTCCAGCACCCAGTCCGTCTGGTCTGATTCACCGCGATATGCCTGCGCCCATTGCAGATACTGTCGTTGTAGGTCGATCGAGCTGATTGTCGTTCCATCCGACATTGCCACCAGCCACTTGAAGCTTGAATCGCGACTGATGTCCCTCAGCGCGATCAGCGGGTTCGCCAGCGTCATCGTGGAAGGCACCAAGTTGTCCTCCAAGAGCCGAATGACAATGGTCGTGGTGCCCACTTTCAGCGCGTACGCGAACTCGTTCTGGTTGCTTTCCCCGAAGAGGAGGTGCAGGCGGGTCATGCCGTCGTGGGAGTAGAAGTGCTCCCACTTCGGATTGATCAAAGCCCGGTTGAATCGCACGCGGCTGGCAATGGTCTTGATGATGTGATCCGCCCGCTGACTCAGTTGGAACTGCACGCGGTCATCCGGCGTGACGCTGTAGACGTGCGAAACCCAAATGTAATCGACCGGGTTCTCCATTACGTCCTGGTAGCTCGGCCGGAGCCCTCCCGCATGAAGGATGTGCCCGCCTACTCGGCCTACTCCGGAGAAGATTTGGCGCGTGACCAGGAAGGGATAGAGCATCGGCACGGAGATGTTCAGAAAATCGTCGTCCGCCCGCACCAGGTAGTTCTCGTGGCATCCAAAGGTGTGGCCGCCGAAATGGTCGATCGAGTTGTTGTAGACGTTGATCGAGTCGATAAGCCCCAACTCGTTGATGGCTCTCACGATCTGCCTCTGCCCCGCGCGGTCGTTTGCCACGAGGTCCTTGAGCTGACGGCACTCGGCAGTTGCGTATTCGAGATGGGAGCCGACGGCGTCGATGTAGAGGCGCGCCCCGTTCATCAGGAAGCCCCCCGACTGGGCAGGCTCGAAGACGTCGTCGCGCGCGTGGAGATCGATCGCGCCCAGCCGCATCTCGTGAAAGATCGCGTCCTTGATCGCCTCGACGGCAAGCTCGGGCGTGCCAAGGCTGTCGTCCGAGATAAGGCACCCGAACTCTGTCTCGACCCCGAAAATGCGATCGCCGGGCTTTTGAGGCATTACCGTTAGATACTACGCGAGGTTCGCTACCGTTCGCTGTTTAGGCTGCCCTTAATTGATCGCCGATCATGCTTCGCCCGTGCTGAATGTAGTATTCAAACTCCTCGGGAAACACGCGGATCATGCCCATGATCGGCCATGCGGCCGCGTCTCCGAGGGCGCAGAAGCTGCGGCCATCGATTTGGGACGCGACGTGCTTGAGAAGGTCGATGTCTCCAGGAAGGCCCCCACCATTCACCATCCTCTCCAGGATTTGGAACAGCCACTTCGTTCCTTCGCGGCATGGCGTGCACTTCCCGCAGCTCTCGTTGGCATAAAAAAGCGAGGTGCGCCAGGCGAACTTGACGATGTCGGAGTGCTCGTTCAGGAAGATGCATCCGCCGGAGCCGACCATCGACTTCACTTCAGACATCTCTTCATAGCCCAAGACCGCTTTCTCAACCGCCTCAGCATTCAGGATGGGAACCGAGCTGCCGCCAGGGACGCAGGCCTTCAGCTTCCCACCTTTCATGCCGCCGGCAAGCTCGAGGAGTTCCATCAGCGTTGTGCCGAATTCGATTTCGTAGTTGCCCGGTCGATTTACATGGCCAGAAACCGAGAAGATCTTAGTGCCCCGGGAGTTCTTGGTCGAGGCTCCGAGCGAGGCGTACCAGGCTCCACCGTTTTGCATAATGACCGGCGCGCAGCAGTAGGTTTCGACATTGTTAATAAGCGTCGGCTTGTTCCAGGCTCCTTCAACGGTAGGCAGCGGTGCGTGGGGGAATTTGAGTCTAGGCATGCCGCGCTCGCCCATGAGAGATGACATGAGCGCGCTTTCTTCCCCGCACTCGTAGGAACCCGCGCCGCAGTGGATGTGGAGGTCGTAGTCGAACCCCTTGCCAAGGATATTCTTGCCGAGCAAGCCCGCGGCATAGGCTTCATCGAGAGCTGCCCGCACCGAGAGCGCGCCGTCCATGTATTCGCCGCGAATATAGATGTATCCGACGTCGGACTGCGTGGCATATCCGGCGATCGTCATGCCTTCGATGAGCAGGAAGGGGCAGGTTTCGAGGAGCTGCTTGTCTTTGAAAGTCCCCGGCTCACCCTCGTCTGCGTTGCAGAGCACATAGTGAGGCCCCTTCTTTTCTTTCGGCAGGCCGTTCCACTTGATCCAGGTCGGGAAGCCCGCTCCACCACGACCACGGAGTCCGGAAGTCTTGATCTCATCGACGACCACCTGCCGCTCACCTTCAAGAGCTTTCGTGAGGCCTGCGTATCCGCCCGTGTGCTTATAGCCATCGAGGGTGCGGAAGGCAGGGTCGTGGGAGTGCTCGAGCAGCAGCTTGCGTTCAGCCATTGGCAACGTGAATGTTACTCCGGAACCAACTCATAATTTGGGAGCTAGTCAACGAACAGGAATTCGTTGGTCAGCAGC
>JBGGMI010000181.1:0-9932 GCA_041288075.1 Fimbriimonas sp. | reverse complement strand
TGGGCGACGGATGGGCCGAATTCGGCCCGATAATCGATGGCTCCCGTCTCCTTATGGAACGCTCGTCCAAAGTCGATTTCTTTGCGCAAGTATCGCTCGATCTCTGGGAAGACTCGACCGATGGCCTGGGCATACCCCCATACATGGGTGCAGGTCCCAGCGCAGCAACCGACGCCTTCCCAGAAGTAAAAGCGCCCTTCATCGAGCCGGTGACAGGTCGTGGTGGCCAGGATCGAGGTGTTTACGAATGTTCGATCCAAGAACCAGTAAGGGAGCGTCGAGTCGTACCAGGTCTTGTTCCAGGCTCGAGTGACGGCTTGCAGGGCGGGCCATCGCGAAGCAATATCCCGCGCTACTGCCGAGGCATCCTTCCATCGGCTCGCGTACCAATTGCGCCTCCCTGGCAGCCCTGGTGCGCAGTTGGGGAAGTGCCAAGCGACAACAAACGTGACCTCGATCGATTGATTTGGAGCAAGGGTGAACGTCCGCCCAATCTGCGCCTCTTTAGCCGACACCACCCCATGGGTTGCGCCGCCGACGACTTCGACGCAGAAGCTGCCGAAGTCCTGTAGTGTCTCGATCGGCACGGCTTCCTTCGCTTCGTCGGAGAACACAACCTGGCCCAGCGAGATATTCCCCCAGGCGCCCGTCACACGGTCGACAACTTCCAAGTATCCGACCTGACCTTCGAGCTCTGCTACCGGGAGCGACTCCCAGGCCATTTCGTTGCGGTTTCGGCCGGTGCAGGTCCGAACGACTTTGCCATCTACAACCAGGTTGACGCAGGTTTCGCCGGGGTGATTTCCTCCGCCAACCTTTAAGTTGATGAACTTCCTCTCGACCTTGAACGGACGGGAGCGGAGGGTGCCTACGTGGCTATCCCCCTGGCCCACATCCTCTCCGCTGCGAGTCTGGTGACTGTTGGCCACGAACTCACTCCCCGCATTCACCTGCCCCATATACGCGGGCAGCTGGTTCACCCTGTAGGGACGGTCGCCGAACGCTGTGCCCGTTGTCGTCCACTGGCCATAGGTTCCGGAAGACCAATCTTCAAAGGTGATGGGGGCCCGAAGCGGGCCGGAGGGAGTGATCCCCTTCGCCCCAAGGAGCGCACCTCCCGACTCGGTCTTCTCCCCGGTTAGCACAAAGTCGTTTCGCTTCTTTTTGGAGAACGTCAGAACTGGATTCTCCGTTTGATACTGCAGGCGAAGCTGCACGGCTCCCTTGCCGGTATTCGTAACACGGAAGGTGAGCGTTGTCGCAGGAAAGGAGGAGTTGTCGACCTCGAGCGGACAAAAGGGCGAGAAGGCTTCCAGGCTCATTTCCAGGTCTGCATCAGCCTTTGAGTACTCGACCCGCCCGACCGGATACTCCCCCCGAAAATGGATATCACCAAACTGGACCGTGCGACTTTCCTTTCCCTCCAAGAGAAGGCTGAAGCGCTGGACGAAAGGAGACTGGGGTCGCACCGGATCAACATAGTTCGCGCCACCAATCGGATCCAACGTCTGGCCCATGAAGACCACCGGCCCGCGATCCACGCACCCGAGGTGTCCCTGGTTGAAGATGTCCCAATTCCAGAGCTGCCCATCCCCGCCCAAGTACACGGTGCCGGCGAAGAATCCGCCTACGGGCATCCCGATGAATTTGGACGTGTTGCCGTCATACACATCGGGTTTTCCCCGCTCGAGGAGCTTTCGGAGACTCGGCTTTGCAGGCGATTCCCCCGCTGCGGCTTCGGCGGAGAGTTGCGGAATCCCATCGGAAAGGACGACGGCTGCACTTGCTTTCAACAAGCTCCTTCGAGTGACTGGACGCTTCATAGAGACACGATCTTCGGAAGCTCGGATTACTTGCCCTGAGCTTTTATCGCTTCGCGAAGCTGCCGCTCGGCTTCATCGGACCAGTATCCGCATTGCAGTTCAAAGAAGACGGAGGTGTAAGGCATGGTGTGGGGCGTCTTGATCAGCAAAACTTTGAACGTCTTGCCCGCCTCATCCAGCTTGGAGATGATCTTCTCGTGCAAAAGTCGACCCACTGACCGTCCCTTCAGCGCGAGATCCAATTTTTTGCGAAACTGGCTGATTCCGGGTGCGTTCTTCTCCGAAACGAACCGCAGCTCGGAGTCGACGTAGATGACCGGGCGAACGTGCTTGCTCTTCGCAAGTGCCTGAAGCACTTGGCGCACGGTGCTGACCTGGCTGTCCGACACCGTCACGGTTTCGATGCCCGGAGCAACTTGAAGCGGATAAGCCGAGTCTGCAACGACGATCCAGTTGCGGTGGCCAAGCGCCGGAAGTTGTTTGGCCACCATTCTCTCAACCCGGCCAGCCTGCGGGTTTTCGGCTCTTGCGGGCACGCCGTAGCCTAGAAGAGTCGTTACAGCAAAGGCGGCAATAAGCGGTATAGGCGAAAGCCGTGGCAGGACCCTCATGCGGGCACGTTACCTCAGCGCACGTTTCCTCGCCGTTTGCAAGAAGGATTTCCGCTGTTCGAACAGCCCGGCCCGGAAGGAACCGCCTCTCACCGCCGCAAGGGATTACCCAACCGTTCTTGCATAATGGTTGGCATAAATGGCCGGTCCAGTGAGTCAGAGAGTGAGGAACAATCTGGTCGCCTATGCGTTCCTGAGCCCGTGGCTCGTGGGCATGCTCGCGTTTACGCTCTGGCCGTTTCTCCGCAGCATCTACCTCTCCTTCACGCGCTACAACATCGTGAGCCCGCCGAAGTGGGTCGGATTGGCGAACTACAACATGCTGCTGACGCAGGATGAGCTCTTTTGGAAGTCGGCGCTCGTGACAATCAAGTATGCGTGCATCTCCGTTCCGCTCGGAATCGTGGTCGGCGTCTCACTCGCGATGCTGCTCAACGCGAATGTGCGGGGCATGACGCTCTTCCGCACGATCTTCTACCTGCCCTCGATCGTTCCCACCGTCGCCACATCAGTCCTCTTTATCTGGATTCTGAATCCGAACATCGGACTCCTCAACAAGATGCTGGCTCGCTTCGGCATAACCGGCCCGGCCTGGTTGAACACGTCGCCGTGGGCGTTCTACAGCCTGGTGCTCATGGCTCTATGGGGGGTCGGAGGCAGCATGGTGATCTACCTTGCCGGGCTAAAGGATGTTCCGACGCAACTGTACGAAGCCGCTACCCTCGACGGTGCCAGCGGATTCCGCAAGATGCGCCACGTGACGCTTCCCCTGATGACGCCGGTTATCTTCTTCAACCTCGTTATGGGCATCATCGGCGCGTTTCAGACGTTCACTCAGGCGTTTGTCATCACGCCCAATGGCGGGCCGGAGGACAGCACCTATTTCTACAGCCTCTACCTTTACAACCGGGCTTGGAAGTACCTGGACATGGGCTATGCGAGCGCGATGGCGTGGATCCTTTTCCTCATGATCGTGGTGCTCACGGCATTGGTGTTCAGGACTCAAAAGCGGTGGGTGCACTATAGCGGCTAAGACCCTCAGACTCTGGTTGCTATGGTCGCTGGCCATTGTGCTCGGCGCTATCGTGTTCGCAACCGGAGCCTCCACTCCGCGCAAGTACCCGGATCGGAAAGTGGTGCGCTTCTGGCATCGCTGGCAAGGAGATTGGGAAAAGCAGGTCAACAAGATCGTTGACGCATTCAATGAAAGTCAATCCGATTACGAGGTTGTCCCCGTGAGCGTCCCTGGTGGCGGTGCCGACTCAAAGCTTATCCTGGGCGTCATCGGCGGCGATTCCCCCGATCTGATGTCCATGTGGAGCGGAGCTGTGCCTAACATGGCCGCAAACGGTTTCCTCACCGACCTCGAGACGCTCATGACTCCGGATGAGCGGAGACGATTTTTCAAAGAAAGTTACGCCGCGCTCCGCGATACCGGCATGTATCGCGGGAAGTGCTACGGGATCACGATTGGTGCCGATCTGATGGCCCTGTATGTCAACGTGAAGCAACTCAGGGAGGAAGGCCTCGATCCTGACAAGTTTCCGAAGACTCTCGAGGAGCTGGAAGAGTGGGGGCTCAGGTTGAACAAGCGGGATAAGGATGGCCAGTTGACGCGGCTGGGTTTCCTCCTCAGTGACGTGGCGTACGTCTCCCGCACCTTCGGGGGTGGCTTCGAAGTCGAAAACGGCAAGCCCCACATCGACACGCCCGAGAACTTGCGAGCCCTGGAGGCAATCGCCTCTTACCGAAAGAAGGTCGGCTATGACGATGTGCTCCGGTTCGAAGCCGGCCTAAACGATATCGAGGGCGCCGCTTCCTGGGCTTTCATGCACGGAGACCTCAGCATTACCTACGATGGGCAATGGCGCGTCGAAGAACTGCGCAAGTTCAAACCAGACATGGAGTACCGGGTCTATCCAATCCCGCCTCCTCGTGTTGGCGGCACTCCGCTTGGTGGACTCGTGGGCGGCAACTACATGATCGTTCCAACCTCCGCAAAGCAAAAGGCGGGCGCCTGGGAGTTCTTGAAGTTCTGGACCGGGTTGGACAATCCAGATCGAGCCGCCACCTTCTACAACATGGGAGGTTGGCTGCCCTACTCGCCCGCCGTCGCGAACTCGCCGACCTTCCAGAAGTGGCTTAAAGCCAATCCTCAGTTTCAAGCCTTCATCGATATCCTGGGCAGTCCAAATTGCAAGGCTGCCCCGCCGATCGCGAACGTCCAGTATCTAAATGACCTCATTCGCCGGGCAGAAGACGAGGCCGTCAGGGGAATCGTGACTCCGAAGCAGGCGCTCCAGAAAATTGACTCTAAGTTCAAAGAGGAGCAGGCAAAGAGGAGGGCACTCGGATATGACGAGTGAGGCCATTCACCGCCTGTCACCCTGGACGAAGGTCGGCGTATACACGGCGCTCGTTCTGCTTTCAATTCCCGCCATGCTTCCCCTGCTCTGGATGCTCTCCACCTCCTTGAAGGGGAATGCCCAAATTTTCGGAGATGGCGACCTGACCCTCAAGGGGCTTCTCCCGTCGCCGCTCGTCACCGACAACTACCCGGCGGCGATGGCGAATATGCCTTTCCTGCTCTATTTGCGAAACACCCTGCTGCTCTGCATGTGCACCATGGTCGGCACTGTCGGGAGCAGCGCGATCGTGGCTTACGCGTTCGCAAAGATGAACTTCACGGGCAAGAGCACCTTGTTCGCCATCATGATCGCGACGATGGCGTTGCCTGGACAAGTGACGATGATCCCGGTGTTCAGCATGTTCCGTTGGCTCGGCTGGTACGGAACCTACCTGCCGTTGATCGTGCCCTCTTTCACCGCCTCCGCCTACTTCGTCTTCCTGCTCACCCAGTTCTTTAAGACCCTGCCGCTAGAGATGTCGGAGGCCTGCCGCGTAGACGGGGCCGGCGAGTGGACAATCTTCACCCGCGTCGTACTGCCGCTGTCGAAGCCGGCACTCGCGACATGCGCTCTCTTCACGTTCATTGGCACTTGGAACGACTTCCTGGGGCCGCTGCTCTACATCAACGACCCGGCGAAATACACGCTCGCCTATGGTCTCCAGCAGTTTGTCTCCCACTACGGCGGCTTCTTCGCCCAGCTGATGGCGGCCGCGACAATCTTCACGCTACCAATTATCGTGCTCTTCTTCTTCGCCCAAAAGACATTCATCCAAGGCGTCGCCACCACCGGCGGGAAGTAGAAAGGTATCCGCTTCGGCCGACTTAACCCTTGGGGAGCTGCTCGAGTTCAATTCTCGGCTCTTGGCCCGAATGCTGGACGGTGACGAGGGTGCCAGATTGTGGGCTACCCCCTTCGAAGCCTCCGTTCTGGAGCAGAAAGCGAGTTCCCTTAGACGTCAAGTCATAGTCGAACCGATCCTTCCCGCCGGTCACATCGTGAGTGAAGCGGCCGGTCGTCAACTGCAGCCACTGCCCGTCGGTGGTTCGGATCCATGCCGGCCCGAACTCAGCTTTGCGAAGCAGGTGTCCGTTGTCGCCCCCGAAGTTCTCGTTGAATGAGTAGAGGCCGCGAAGCAGACCACCATCTTTCGGCGCTCGGAACGATGCAACAAGCGTCCAAGCCGATCGCTGGGGTGAGTAATAGTAGCCCGTGTAGATCGTGCCTGAGCCGTCTTGCTGCGCATGAACGAGGAACCGCTGAACCGTGTTCGTCTTCCAGTTCGTCACGAGGTGACTGTGTCCGCCCGTTCCCTCATTCCCGAAGCTGTCAGCCACAACGCCCTCGCCCTTGCCCAAGAGCCGTACCCGGTTCTCTTCGCCGACTTTGGAGCGATCCACCGCTTCGTTGCCGCTGTCCCAGACCGAGAAGATGACCCGCCTTTCAGTGGTGCTGTTTACTTGCATCCCGAAGTAGCCTCTCGCGAAGCCACATGCCATGTAATAGGTGAAAATTGGGTCTGTTGTGGCCTTGACCTCATTGTAGAACCACTCCGCCTGCGTGCCCGACGGCAGTGGGTAGCCGATATGAACAGACGCGGAGTTGCGGCGCGTCTTCAGGTTGAACCGCGCGCCGTCCACTGCAGTCCCATCCAACGTCAGACCCTCGATCCGGCCAAGCGGCTGCCCGAGGGGGGCTTTAGCGCTGAGCACAAACCGATACCAGCCTGGCTTCGCGATAGAAATCGAACCCCCATCCTCCACGTCTTTGTTCAGGCCCGGTCCGCTCACACGCAGCCGGTAAGACACGTCGCTCCCGCTCCCTTGCGCGCGAACTTCCACGTGCAGCGTCCCTACCGATGCCAGATAGCCGCCCCACAAGATTTGCTCTTTTGCGTTTCGGATTGGAATCGATCCAGTTTCTGCCCGTTCGGCACCACCTGCATTGAGAATGTATGCGGTATCTGCGGGGAGAAATAGAGCTGACAAGTTGGCGAAGCAAGCGGCCAAGGCAAGGACCATACGTGAGAGGATAACCCAGAAGGCCGCCCGCATCCAAAACGACGCTCTGCCATTTTCCGTGTCAGCGGCTCCTGACCAGAGCGCTCGCCAATGCACCTGGACCCCGCAAACCAAGCTCGCGCCGCGCAAAGATCGGATCTAATTTTGGCATGCTGGTGAGCCGGAACCAGCCTAGTTGAAACCTTTGACAGCAAACACGAACTACCACATCCAAAGTCGCGAGCTACAACAGGTGGCCCTGGATGAATGTGTCGTAATTCAACGCCGCTTTGGACGTTAGGCCATGATTCCCGGCACGAGTTCTCCGAATACGTCCGTCAGGCGGAATTCGCGACCCTGATAGCGGTAGGAGAGTTGCGTGTGATCGATGCCCAACGTGTGCAGCATGGTGGCGTGCAAGTCATGGACGCTGACCGGGTCTTTCAAAATGTTGTAGGAGAAATCGTCGGTGGTTCCATAGGTTGTGCCCTTCTTCACGCCTGCGCCGGCCATCCAGATCGAGAAGCATCTGGGATGGTGATCGCGGCCGTAGTCAGTCATCGAGAGCTGTCCCTGCGAGTACACCGTTCGGCCGAATTCCCCTCCCCACACGATCAGTGTGTCGTCGAGCATTCCTCGCTGTTTTAAGTCCGTGATCAGGGCGGCAGAAGGCTGATCGATGTCTTGAGCTTGAAGTTTGATCGCTCTCGGAAGGTCGAAGTGCTGATCCCAACCCATGTGGAAGAGTTGCACGAAACGCACGCCCCTTTCGGCCAGCCGGCGTGACAAGAGGCAGTTGTATGCAAAGGAGCCAGGGCGCTTTACGTCGGGCCCATACATTTCGAGGATGTTCGAGGGCTCTTTGCTGATATCCAGGAGGCCAGGAACTGACATCTGCATTCGGAAGGCGAGTTCGTACTGGGAAATCCGTGTGTCGATCTCCGGGTCGCCCGAGATCGTTTTCTTGATCTTATTCAGCCCCATCAAATCATCGAGCATGTCGCGCCGGGTACCTCGATCGATTCCGTGCGGATCGGACAGGAACAGCACAGGGTCTCCGGTGTTTCTAAATTTCACGCCCTGGTGCTGAGTAGGCACAAACCCAGATCCCCAAAGTCGATCATAAAGCGGCTGGTCATCTTTTCTCCCCGATCCGATGGAGGTTAAAACGACATAAGCGGGCAAGTCATTGCTCATCGTGCCCAGGCCGTAGCTCAGCCATGAACCCATGCTCGGGCGCCCCGCCAATTGATGGCCGGTCTGGAAGAACGTCACCGCAGGATCGTGGTTGATGGCGTCCGTGAACATCGTGCGGATTAAGCACAGCTCGTCCGCGACGGAGCCCAGGTGAGGCAGCAATTCGCTGAGCTGCATGCCGCTTTGCCCGTGGGTGTTGAACTTGTAGACGCTGGGGGCAACAGGAAACGTCTTTTGGCCGCTCGTCATGCCCGTGAGCCGTTGGCCCATGCGGATGCTGCTTGGCAAATCCTGGCCGCGCTGCTTTTCGAGTTCCGGCTTAGGGTCGAACAGCTCCATTTGGCTGGGCGCTCCCGATTGGAAGAGGTAGATCACTCGCTTCGCCTTCGGCGCAAAGTGAGGGACGCCGGGAAGTCCTCCGAATCGCTTCCCGTCGGGCCTGGCAGCGAAGCCTTCTCCGGAGAGAATGCCGGCAAGGGCGGCGAGTCCCACTCCTGAACCCTTTAGGAACGTGCGCCGGTTGAAGGCGTCTTGCAAGTTGAGTTGTGCGTCCATCCTACTACTCCTTCGTCACCGACTCGTCGAGGTTCATGAGCGTGCTTGCCATGACGGTGTATGCTGCCAACTCGGCGGGTGGCAGCGTTTTGTCCAGCGGCGCTCGGCCGAAGTAAATCAGCTGATTCGTAGCCTTAGGATCGCGGCGGAACTTGGCGACGCGTTTAGCCAGACCTTGAGACAGGATAGCAGTTTCTTGTGCGCTTGGCTTTCTCGAAAGCACGACTTTAAAGGCGTACTCGATCCGGCTCTTTGGCGTCTCTCCGCCCCTGCGCAATACGCGCTGAGCAAGCACTCTGGCGGCTTCGACGTACGTTTCATCGTTCAGCAACGCGAGTGCCTGCAAGGGGGTGTCGGTTCTCGCTCTCCGAACTCGGCAAGTCTCCCGGCTGGGAACGTCGAACAGCGTCATGTTGGGGGGAGCCGCCGTTCGCTTCCAGATCGTATACAAGCTGCGGCGGTACAGCCCGTCGCCCTGGTCTGGCTTGTAGTTTCGCAAGTTGCCGTAGACGTTCAACTCATCCCACACGCCGGCTGGTTGATAGGGCCGAACCGAACGCCCGCCGATCTTCTCAACAAGCAGGGAGGCCTGAAATAGCGCCTGATCACGGATTACTTCGCCGGGCAGGCGAAAACGCGCGCCTCGCCCGAGGTAGCGGTTTTGTGGATCGGCAGCCTCGAGCACGGGGGTTATCTTTGAGCTCTGCTGGTAGGTTGCGCTCATCGCAATCTCCTTCATCAGCCCCTTCATGTCCCACTTGAGACGAATGAATTCAGTAGCCAGCCAATCCAGCAGTTCCGGGTGGGAAGGAAACTGAGACTGGGTTCCAAAATCTTCCGTAGTCGCCACGATGCCTGTACCAAAAAATCGCTCCCACAGGCGGTTTACCGTCACGCGAGCGGTTAATGGGTTGTTGTCGCTTACGATCCATTTCGCAAGCCCAAGTCGGTTGTTAGGCTGGCCTTTTGGAAACGGAGGCAAAGCCTTCGGAGTTGTTGCGGGGGCCACCTCGCCTGGGTGGTCATACTGGCCGCGCAAGAGGACTCGCGCTTCGCGCGGCTTTTTCATTTCTTCCATGACCATCACGGATGGAATCTGCTTCTGGAGCGCTTCGAGTTCACCAGTTGACCGAGAAAGGCTTTTGCTCAGTTCGCGGTAATCCGGGTCATTCTCTTCACTCCAAAGCGTCGCCAGTTGAGCTTGCTGCTCGGGGGTGCGCCGCTCCAAAGGAATGCTCAGGAGCGCTCTGGCGGGATGAACGCTTGAAAGCGCGGCGACTTCCGTTGGCTCTAAGATCCTCTCGTAGAGGGCGACATCGTCCACTTCACCGGCGAAGT
>JBGGMI010000180.1:0-20042 GCA_041288075.1 Fimbriimonas sp. | reverse complement strand
CTTGCCCATCCGGCAGCGTCGCATTGTTGCAGGCATACTTGTCGCTACCGACGCTTATGAGAAACAGTTTGTCTGGGAAGCCGCCATAGCCACCCAGTACGATCTCTTCAAGAATGGTGCCCGAAGGCGTGTCGATAATCTGGCTCATCGTGAAGGTTCAGAGCATATTGACATGCTCAAGTTCAAATAAGGTCTCAACCCGGTTGCTCGGTCTCCGTTGCGACGACAATGATATCGAGGGTACGGAGCTGGCGAGCCAGTTCGCTGAGAATCGAGGGGCGCAGCATCTCGGACATGCGGCTGCGCTCCGGGTGTCCCAGGATCAGCGCTGTAACGTTTTGATCCTTGGCGAACTTCACCACGGTGTCGGCGACAGGTCCTTTCAGTGTGTGCGTCTGAATCCCGAGGCGTTGGCACAGCGCGAAGTCGGCGTCGAGGATCCGCTTCTCCTTATCTCCGATATTGCCTTCCTCCACATAGATGCCGATCACCTCGCCCCGCATCCGCTGCCCCATGCGCCAGCCGCGTCGGATCAACCGCAGCGAGCTGCGAGTAGGGCTGATGCAGATGAGGACGCGGTCCTGGGTTGCCCAGGGCTTTTCAATGCGCTTCTCTTTGCGATACTCCGCCAGGTCTTCATCGACCGTACTGGCGGCTTCCCGCATGGCGATTTCACGTAGTGCGCTCAGATTGCCGAGGCGGAAGAATTGAGTATTGGCCTCTGAGAGCGGCAGCGGATACACAACACCTCGCTCCACCCGATTGAGCAGCGCTCGTGGCGTCAGGTCGACCAGCTCGATCTCTTCAGCTTCATGCAGAAGTCGGTCGGGCACGGTTTCTTTGGGCCGCACGCCGGTGATGTCGCCCACCGTGTCGTTCAGGCTCTCCAGATACATCACGTCCACCGTTGAGAGCACGTTGATGCCCTGACTGAGAATCTCGTCCACGTCCTGCCAGCGCCGTTCGTTCTTGCTTCCGGCCGGGTTCACCTTCTGCAGTTGGTCGACGATGACGAGCGTTGGCTTTCGGGCTAGGATGGCGTCGACATCGATCGAGCCGTTCTTCTCGGGAATGCGCTCGAAATCGTTGACCATCTCGAGCGTTGCGGGACGCTCGTTTTCAAGAGCCGCGACGACGACATCCTGCCCACGAGCCTTCCGGCGAATGCTCTCGTCCAGCAGTTGGTAGGTCTTGCCCACTCCGGGGGCGTAGCCTAGGAAAATCTTGTGACGGCCAAATCCTTCTGGATGCTTGTTAGACGGCATGTTCCTCAATGAGCGGAACGGTAAGAACCGAGTCCACCCAGTGCTGCAAACTGCTCGATAGATCCTCAATGCGCAGCACGTTATTGTCTGGCAATTCCGCGTTTTGCCACAGATAGTTCGCCAGAGCCTCTTCGGTGAGGGCTTGCCAGAAGCGTGCGCCGCAGGGCATTTCTTCCGTGTCGCTATACGCCATCACCAACTCCATCACGTATGCCGGCAGCAAGACACGAACCCTCTCCGCCGGGGCGTCAGCCTTAGAGACTTGGAAGATGCACACGATGTCGCCGCTGCCCTCGTCGTAGTCCTCCTTTTCGAGCTCGAAAGTAAAGCCATTGATATTCGCGTGTGTGAACTCGCGACAAACCATCCCCACGGGAAACGACTGCATCCCACCTTCGGGCCGCTCTAGGGCAGATTTAACGGCCGTCCTCAATGTATCTGCGGTGAATGGCTTGCGAAGGAAATCGCTCGCACCAGCCTGAATGGCTTCGAGGGCCGAATCGATCGTCCCGAAAGCAGTGATGAGAATGAGTTTGGACTCAGGATTTCTCTTGAAAATCTCGCGCAGAACGTCGATACCCGTCAGCCCTGGCATTCGCTGATCGAGCAGCACCAGGTCCCAGGCGGAGCCATCGCCGAACATCTCCAATCCTTCTGCCCCATCGGACGCGGTTCCGACCTCGTAGCCGGAATGCGTCAAGGCGAGCTTGATCATCGTTCGGATGTTCGTTTCGTCGTCGATTACAAGAATGCGGTGGCTCAATCCTCTTCCTTTTCTTCAGCCGCGCTTTCGCTGGGCAATGTGAAGCTGAAGACACTACCTTTTCCGACCTGGCTTTCCACGTTCATTCTTCCGCCATGGGCTTGAACGATGTGCGTCGCAATGGATAATCCCAAGCCTGCGCCACCCTGTGTGGCGCCTGGAACCTGCACGAACCGCTCAAAGATACTGCCAAGAAATTCCTCAGGGATGCCCTCTCCGGTGTCCGCAACTTCAAAGACTACCCCTTCCGACGACGAGCGCGTCCTCACCGTTACGGTGCCGCCCGGTTCCGTATGCCTTATGGCGTTCGCGATCAAATTCGTCAACACCCGCCCGATCTGCGCTCTATCCGCTCGCACCTTCGCTAGGTCTTGTTCCGTATCGAGCATTAGCTCCACTTCCTTCTTATCGGCAGCCGACTTGAGCCCGTTTACGGGGCTACGGACCAATTCGTCTGGCGAGATGAGCTCGAACCGCGGTGGCAACGAGCCCGCTTCTAATCGCGTGACATCGAGCAGGTCACGCATCAGCTTCTCAAGCCGGTCGAGGTCTTGTTGCTGAGCGCCGATAATCTCCCGCTGCTCCGGCGTAAGATCGCCCACCGCCCCCTCCAGAAGTAGCTGAACGGAAAGCATGAGTGACGTCACCGGCGTCCGCAGCTCATGCGAGGCCACGCCGATAAACTCGGTCTTGAGCCGGTCGATCTCGCGCAAGTGCGTGATGTCTTCAAAGACCGCAACGCTTCCAAGCAACGTCCCTGCCTCATCCTTCATGGGCGTAGCTCTTAACCGATAAGTTCGCTCGGAATCGCCAACCCGAATCGGCACCAACGACCCTTCTTCATCCCCCCGCCCAAACTCCTCACGGATCGCACGTCCAATGGCCTTCACAATGCGCTTGTCCTTGATATGTTCTTCCAGAGGTCTTCTAGGCGAACTCGGCACGGCGCCAAAAAGTCCCTCGGCCGCACGGTTCAGGTGCACGATACGGCTCTTTGCGTCTGTGACCAAAACGGGATCATAGAGCGATTCGAGGGCCGCATCCGACATTTGCTGCGCCCGCTGCAACCTTCGCACATCGCTGCGGCGGACCTCCGCGAGGCGCTTGGCCATGTCATTGAACGTGTCCGCGAGCGCTCCAATCTCATCCTTGCGTGGAAGCTTCACTTGGTGCTCCAACTCGCCCTGGGCAATCCGTTCCGCATGCCTCGCGAGGATCGCCAGCGGCGTAAGCGCCATTCGAACCATCCGCATCGCGAGCAGAACTGCGAGCAGAATCGCAATGACGGTCACACCCATGCTGCGAAGGAAATACTCCTGCGCACGTTCCTGGGCCAGCCGGTTGGCGTCCCTAATCTCCAACTCGTTTAGCCGTTGGACCTGCGCAGCCTGACCGATCATTTCGTCGAGGTCGGGACGAATCGTGCGGCGGATAAGCTCGATCGTGCCCGGCTGCAGCGACATCTTGTTCGCCAGCATGATCTGATTCCCAAGCTGCCGATAACGGATGTACGTGACCGCCAGAGCGGCTACGACAGAGGTTTCTTCATCCTCTGTAACCGATGAACGCATATCGTCGAGCGCTGCGTCCGCATCACGTGAGGCCTCGGCGTACGCACGAACCGCCTCCGGATTGTCGTCAGAAGAGAGCATTCCAAAGGCGGTGTCCTGCTTGCTCAGGGAGGTTTGGAAGCGACTGGCAGCCAGAACCGTGCGGAAATTGTCGCGCAGCACCTGATCGATCGACTTACCGATCTGGAAAAAGGCGAGGATAGCCCCTCCCATCACGAGCCCCATCAACAGCACCAACACCAGGTGGCTGAAGAGGAGCTGCAGCCGCAGACTCCGCATAGCTCATTGTGCCGCTTCGAATGCTCGGGCCGTTCGAAGCAGCACTAAACGGGTCGGGCTAGGCGGGTTGGATCAGATAACCAGCGATTTTGCCATCCTTATCAAGCGTGTGAGTCAACTTCAGCTTGGTTGTGCCAAGAGTCAGGAGATACACGCGAACCCTCGTGTCTCCTGTCGAGGAGTCCCCGATGAGCTCGAAGGAGGCCAGCGGCCCCTTGGGAGCAAGCTGATCGCGGGCCATCAGGATTGGCTCGGGGAACAGGTGCTTACGCGTCTCTTCCGTGAATTCGTTCGGGTCGGCCTTTCCAAGAAGCGCAGACTCGAAGATCTTTCGGAGGCGAGCGGTCAGCGCGGGCTCTTTATCTTCAATCGCCTTAGGCATGGGTTTCGCAAGGCTCGGTTCAAGCGCTGCGGCAATTTCGTGAGCCAGATCTTCTGCCACGCCGGTCAGCGAGTTTCCGAGAACGATGACCGTGAGCTTTTTCGCCGGGTAGCGGGAAATCTGCGCTTGGAACCCAGGGATTGCCCCACCATGCTCGATCACATCCGATCCGGGAAGCTTCGCCAGTCCCCAGCCAAAGCCGTACGGGAACGTCGTTTTATTGTTCAGCACCGCAGGAGTCCACATCATGCGCCATGACTCTGGTTTGAGAAGTGCGGTGCTCCCTTGCGCGGCATCCCACGTCACCAAGTCAGGTGCCGTCGAGAGGAGCGAACCTGCCGCAAACGGCCACCCCATATCGATGTATTCAGCGTTTAGCACTTGACCTGACGGCGCGACCGTATAGCCCCGCGCGCGATTCGGAACGATCTCTGCGGACGAGTAGAGATCCGTGTGTGTCATCCCCAATGGCTGGGTGATCATCTGCTTGAGAACCTCTCGGTACGGCTTCTTCGTGATTGCTTCGATCATCATGCCAAGCACGTAATAGCCCGTGTTGTTGTAAGACCATTTCTCTCCAGGTGCAAAATCCGGTTTCTCAGTTGCCACGAGCTTAATGAGCTCGGCGTGAGTCGCCCGTTTCGTCATGACGCCTCCAAAGGCAGCCACGGACGTGTAGCTCTTGATCCCTGATGTGTGATTCAGGAGTTGACGAACGGTCACATCTTTCCACTCCGTGGGCAGATCGGGAGCATGCTTGAGAATGCTGTCGTCCAAGCTCAATTTCCCCTGCTCCATCAGCATCATAACGATCGTGGCTGTGAATTGCTTTGTGATGGAGCCAAGTTCGTAAACCGTATCTGGCTTGGCAGCTACTTTGTGCTCCACATCTGCAAACCCATAGCCGGTGATTTCGGCCTTGCCATCACGCACGATAGCCACCGTGATTCCGGGGGTCTTGGAGCGCTCCATGCGGTCGCGGACGATCTTGCCGACATCCGCTTGAGCGTTAGAAAGCGCGGCTGAAACGAGGAGGAGTGAAAGAGCGAAGGATCTCACAAGGTTTCGACACGAAGATTTTGGCTGCAAGGTTGCAAGGTACCTGGGCCTGGTTCTCAGCAGGAACGATCTAACCCCGATTGAACAGGTTAGCCTTCTGTGAAGCCATAATAGAGGGAAGAGCGGAGTGGTGTCCGAGTGGTCGAAGGAGCGGGCCTGGAAAGCTCGTACTCGGTAAAACGGGTCGTGGGTTCGAATCCCACCTACTCCGCCAGCTCTTTTTATGCAGCCGACCCCCGAAGAACAAGCCCGGCGGGACGAGGTCTTCGGCCGGGTGCTGCAGTTCATCCGGGAGAGCCGCACGATCAAGCTGCCGGCCTTCGATCGCAATATTCCCGTTAAGCAGGCAGACTACGCGTTGCTTGCCATCGAGCCCAATGATTTTTCCGGCAACCTGGGTCCGTTTCGCTATCAGTTTGAAGGCGAAGACGACCTCCTGCACATCGCGGTTGCGCGCGAGGAAGGCGGAACGATCCAAGTCCAAGAGGCTCGGAAGGTCCTTTCGTTTCTGCTGCCCGAAGTGGCCCCAGCGCTGGTTTGGCTGAAGCCCGGCACAGTTTCGCAGCACTTTTACGTCGGGCATGACGAATTGCTTCGGTAGGCGAGGAGTCGAGGAGTCGAGGAGTCGAGGAGTCGAGGAGTCGAGGAGTCGAGGAGTCGAGGAGTCGAGGAGTCGAGGTCTGGACGACTGAAGAGGTACACGAGATTCCCGAAATCATTGGAGCCTTTTTGCTCTGAGACTCCTAGAATCCTAGACTCCTCGACTCCTCCCTAGTGGTAAAACTTCCGACGGGAGACAATTTGGCCGAGCAGATTTCGCCAGAAGTCAAGCGGTTCATCCATAGCACCATCAACTCAGTCGAGCAGCTCGAAGTGCTGCTCTTCTTAATGAGTAACGCCGAGAGGGAGTGGAGTGCCGAGGAGGTAAGCGAGCGCATCCGCTCCACGCCCGAGTCGGTCTTGTCCAAGCTGGAGGAGCTCTACGCCGCTAGGCTCCTCACCGTCCGGCGAGAGCCGAAGACGTGCTACCGCTATGCTCCAAATACCGACGCCCTTGCACAAGAAGTGGCAGAGAGCCTCGACCGAGCCTATAAAGAAGGCAAAGACACCATCATCCAACTCATCTTTTCCAGGCCCATGGACAACATCCGCATCTTCGCCGATGCCTTCAAGATTAGGAGGGAGAACTGAGATGGCCGCCGTCGTGTACTTCCTCTGCTTCCTCACAAGCCTCGCCTGCTCCGTGCTCTTACTGCGCGCGTTCAAACATACCGGTGCCAGATTGCTTCTTTGGAGCGGCCTTTGCTTTGTCGGGATGGCGATCAATAACGGGGTGCTCTTCGCGGACAAAATACTCTTTCCCGGAGCCGACCTCTATCTCCTCCGCACGCTTCCTTTGCTCGCGGGATTGATGCTGCTCATCTACGGCCTCATCTGGGAGGCCGAATGAATCAGTTGCTTGCCGGCGCGATCGTGATGGGCTACTTCGTAGCGGGCCTTTTTTTCCTGCGATTCTGGAAACGATCCGGAGATTCCCTGTTCCTCTACTTTTCCGTCGCGTTCTGGATTCTGGCCGTCCAGCGGTTTGCGCTCACCCTAACCGAGGAGCGGAACGAGGACACTTTGGCCTACTACATCCTGCGACTCGCTGCCTTCGTGCTCATCCTGCTTGCAATCTGGAATAAGAACCGGGAGTCACGGAAAAGCGGCTAAAGCACCGCAAATTGCCCACATCAGCGTCCAAACGAGCGCAGAGGGTCCACAATGGCTAGACGCAGATGATTGCTCGCATCACCCTGCCGGTCGCGTTCGAGTGGCCGGGGCCGCCCGTCGATGTGTTTCGATCATGCGACAGGTACTTCACCGACTTTGCGGTGTCTGCCTACAAGCCCACCGGTGGTGCCACGGCCTATGTCGACCCGGTGAATGGTGACGACAACCAATCGGGTGCCATCGATGCTCCCATGCGCACCGTTCTGGCGGCGGCTTTCCGTATAGGCGTCACGAACGTCGTGTGCCGCGGAGGCTATTACTATCTCTCCGAGACGCTCAACCATACGCTTGTCAACAAGAGCTTCTCGATTACGGCTTATCAGGACGAACGCGTCGTCTTCGGGCCGCACGAGCCGCTGAAGTGGAATCCAGTCATTGGCAAGCCGGGCCTTTTCAGCGTTTTCGGAAGCGCCGCCGTTGATGTGTTCGATGCGGCCTATGACGACGAATGCGGCATCCCCTCCAAGCTCGTTAAGAGAGCATCTGCAAAAGAGGTGCTGAACAACCCCGGCTCGTACTTCATCGACGGCAAGACTCTCTACGTGCAAACCATCGACGCACGCGTACCTGACCGAGCTGTCATGCCAAGAGCTTGGATAGACAAAGCTGCGATTCGCTGGTCCGGTGGTGCGAGCCCAAACTCCTCGCTCTACCTTCAAAACATCTCGCTCGTATGTACCGCCAGAGGCATCATGTGCCCGCTAGGACTTGCCCGGTTTGGAACGGTCGTGGTGAACAATCTACGGATCGCGGGCCCAGTTCCTGGAGCCATATGCTACGATGCGATTCAGGTGTTGGGCGTCAACCTGATCTCGAAGAACACGATCATACGTTATTCTGCAAAGGACGGCTACAACATCCATTCGAACTCGAACGGAACGCCTTGGGCCGTTCTCATCAATTCGCGATCCTTTGATGTGGGCGGAGGCGGCATGATCTCGTGCAACGGCGAGACGGCGCACGGCGGCTCTCGAATGCTCTCCATCGGCAGTTACCACGAACGGACGAGCGGCCCCGTGGTGTGTTCGATGAATGCGGGCACCCAGCACTGCGCGATCGGCTCGATCATCATGGACTGCCTGGGAGACGGGCGGCTATACGGAAATCTCTCATTCGTGGCGACGGGCTTGGCAAAGCTGTGGGTGATCGGAGGCCAGGATCATGGCTGCGACTTTTCCGCCTCAGTCGACGGATTGGCCGAGATCCGCTATCGCGACTGCGAAATAAATTCGCCAATGGCGCAATTCAACGGACTCATCGAGCCGTTCTGAACCTATTTGGCGAGCAGTGCCTCGTCTTCAAAGAGTGCCTGCCCCTCTTGCCCATCCGCCTCGGCGTAGCGGAGCGCCTGAAGCAGGTTCTGCAGAAATGCCGCATCCTTGGGTCGGCTGTTGCCCTTGATTGCCTGGTTGGTAGCCTTTACGGCGGTTCGCTTCGAGAGGTACCGCAGGAGCCCCGAAGCGGTCGCTGCGTGCGTGGTGCGGGCCTGGAGCATGAGGCCCGCCTCCACCGTCGAGCACGGTGAGATGGCTCTGGCGAATTCCGTAAATCTAATCGGGTCAGCAGCGACCTGGCGCGCGAAGCCAGTGGCCTTCGACTCGTTCAAGAGCCGCCACCGCTCGACCAGAACCCCATACAACTCCAGCTTTTCGAGCCGCCCATCTTCTGATGCCGTTTGAATCGAACGGGCGAGTCTCGTGAGGTTGGGTGCGAGGTCCGCGTCGTCGAGCGTCCAAGTTCGATCACCTGTCAGTGCCACGGATACTTGAAGGCAATTCCCGTTAACCGCCAGCGCCTTGAGAATGGCCGAACGTTCTTCTGGGCGAGAGCGAGCCGTCATCAGCTTAATAACCTGCGTCGTGTCGCCGACGATGCTGCGGCCAAATCCCTTTGCACGTGACGTGCCGTACGTGTCCGCGAGCCGGCCCAGCGTGAGGGCGATGGGGATACGATTAGCTCCCGGGATTTGTTCGGCGATGGCAAGCAAGTGATCCAGGGCGTCGAACAGCATCCCTCGGCTCTTGTAGTCAACAAGGATTTGCCAAATGTCCCCTCGCGAGAGCGCGGCTTCTTCCAGTTGCTTGCGGTTCGACGTACCCATCTCCCCGAGTTGGAGGCCCTCCAGGAAATACTTGGAGAAGTGGCGGCTTCGGGAAATTCGGAAGTCGCGCTCCTGTTGCTGGGAATCGCCTGGGTCGTCGGAAAGGTGAGGGAAAAGCTCGGTGAGGATCAGACGGCCAAGCTCGTGCTCACCTGGACCGGACTCCGAGATCATCTTGTCCAGGAAGCTCATAGTCGTGCGCCGTTCTTCCTCTGCGCGATAGTCCTCTCCTGTCTCCGTCACCGCAAGCTCGTAGTGCCTGACGCGCGAGTACAGGTCGTAGTCGACGCTGCGAAGGATCTCGATCGCGAGAAGGTCGACGAGATTGATGTCCAGGCCGTCGCTGCCCTGGATGTTCCAACTGTGGAGTTGAAGCCGGTCGAGGAGGCGGTTCTTGCGGCGAAGGGTGCGGAAGGGGTCGAGCAAGCCTTTCCGCATGAGCAGCTGCCATCGCTCAAGGTCCGAAGGGCCGAGCTCGCTCTGCTCCTGGAATATCCGCGAGACTTCCTTGAGGAAGTCTTCGACATACGCGCTGCTCCGAATGAGCGGAAGCTCGATTGGCACCTCGATGATCTTCTCAAGGAAGTCCGCGCCGGACTGGCCTTCAGTCTTGAGGGCGGCTTCGACGGTTTCCTTTTGAAACAGCAACACGAACTTCAGGTTCGGGAAGTCTGCGTTGGACTTGACCAGTTGGATAGTAAGACGTATGTCGCTGTCACGCAAGCGGTCGATGTCATCAACGAAAACGACAATGGGTCTGCCGTGCAGGCGGAAATGCTCGAAGAGGGCGTCCTTCTGGTCGGAAAGCCCCGGTTCGGAAAGGTAGTTGGGCCGCCGCGAAAGGAGCCCGCCGCCTCCATCGGATGATAGGGAAAGCGAGGTGATTGACGAGGCGTACCGATGGAAGTCCTCGCGGATCTTCTGAGCGGCCTTGGGATTGGACTTCGAGACGACTTGAGACAGAAGATCGAAGAATGCGAGGGTGAGAGCTTCCGAATTCGTGAATTGCCACGGGTTGAACCACGCGCAGATGAGCCCTGCGCCGCGCAGCTCGGCTTGAATGAGGTTTGCAAACGAGGTTTTGCCGCTTCCCCACGGCCCGTAAACGGCGACCGTCATTGCCCGCGACGGGTTGGCCATGAGAGCCTTTGCGAAGACCTTGGCGGTCGGAGCGCGGCCAAGCCGGTCCTCGTCCGAGAACGCAATAGGATCGTTGCGTGTATCCACCTGCTGAGAGGACGAATTGCTGGGGCGGATCGGTGCGAAGCGAAGCGCGGCTGAAAGGATTCGAACCTTCGACTTCTTCCTTCGGAGGGAAGCACTCTATCCACTGAGCTACAACCGCCTGCGTAGGAATTCAGGTTACCCGCCGAATGCGGCCACCCTAAACCGAGTTAAGATAACCACACATGCTCGCGCCGCTCCTCGCCATCGTCCAACTCAGCTACAGCTTCCCGGCTGACAGACCAGTGTTGTACGACGTAAACGTCCACTTCGAAGGGTACGTGCAGGTATTCGGTGGCCGCGATGCGGACGTGGAGGCGCAGATGAAGGTGGAGGCGGTCGGCGCTGCTCCCGACGCGGAAGGCAACCCCCGAGCCGTCAGCGAGATCAAGTCGCTGACGATGCTGATGAACGGAACGCCTTTGCCGCTGGAGCCGAAGAACATCACGCGCTACTTTCCCAAAACCACCATCAGCATGACTCCCCAGGGAAAGACGCTGAAGACGGACGCCCCTGACACCAAGCTGCCCATCAGCCTGCCCGCCCTGCACCCGAAGCGATTTCCCGACATCACTTACCTGCCTCTCGAATTCCCGGTGGAAGGCGTCGAGTTGGGCAAGGAGTTCCGCTTTACGAAGCCGTTTGGCGACAGCAACGTCGAGTTCTCAGTGACACCAGAGACGATCACCGAAGACGCCGCCACCCTGAGTATCAAAATGAAGCAGGCATATCTTCAGTTCGAAGACAAGTATGGAAACGCGGTGGAAGAGAAGCTCGGCACGGCAAAGGTCAGCACCGATGTGCAAGGCACCGGGCAAGCGACCTTCGATCGAAAAAGCGGAATCGTAAGTAAGCTCAATGTCGTAGCAATCGCTAACAGCACCGCCACTGAGCTTGCGTCCGGTAAACAATCGGACAGGAAGTTAAAAACCACGCTTACAGTCACCGCACTCCAGGAGAAGCTTTGAAAAGAACCGCCACCATCCTCGCACTCGCCCTTACCCTAGGGCTCGTCTCGGCTCAGGTCACCCTCAGCAGGCCCGCCGTCACCCCGACGCGGAAGCAGGTGATGGATTCCATCTCGGCCAAATCGATGGAGGGCCACCTCTCCTTCCTCGCATCCGATCTGCTCGAAGGGCGCGGGACTCCTTCACGGGGCCTCGATTTGGCCTCCGAGTACATTGCCGCCCAGTTCAGGCGCGCGGGGCTCGTTCCGGGAGTGAATGGGAGCTACTTCCAGGAAACCATCATCAAGCTGCGGCGGGACTCTGACGAGACCGGCAAGGTGCGCAACGTGATCGGTGTGCTGCCAGGATCGGATCCCGCGTTGAAGGACACCTACGTGCTGGTCACCGCCCATTACGATCACCTCGGCATGAGGGACAGCGGCGAGGGCGATCGGATATACAATGGCGCGAACGACGATGGGAGCGGAACGGTCTCGGTGCTGGAGCTTGCCGCGGCGATGTCGAAGTACAAGCCGAAGCGTCGCGTTGTCTTCATGACGTTCTACGGCGAAGAGCGGGGCTTGGTGGGTTCCCGCTATTACGCGGAGCACCCCGTTTTTCCGCTCGCAAAGACAATCGCCATGATCAACCTCGAGCACATGGGGCGCACCGACGATAGTGAGGGGGCTCGCGTCGGAGCCGTTTCGATGACGGGACAGGACTTCTCGGATGTGGGCGCAATCTTCAAGACGTTGGGCAACGAGATCGGCGTGGGCGTAGAGAAGCACCCGCGCAACAGCGACGCATTCTTCTCTCGCTCTGACAATCAAGCGTTGGCCGATGCCGGTATCCCGTCGCACACGATCTGCACCACATTCATCTTCCCGGATTACCACGGGCTGGGCGATCACTGGGACAAGGTGGACTACCAGAACATGGCCAAAGTCGATCGACTGGCCGCGCTAGGAATCATGACGATCGCCGACTCAGCCACGGAGCCTCGATGGAACGAGGCAAATGCAAAGACGGCGAAGTACGTGAAGGCTTGGAAGGCCTTGAAGGGGCAGTAGGTGCTAGGATTCGAGGATTCGAGGAGTCTAGGAGTCGAGGAGTCTGGCGGTTGCGAAGTCTAGAAGCTGATTCCAAAAGTAAGGCTCGACTCCTCGACTCCTTTAGCGCCTTATCTCTTCCATCGGCTTGAATTCGACGCCGGCGTCGTGCATGCTGAGCTGAGCCTTTAGCATCTCGGCCTTCTTGCGTGTAATCCCTGTAAGCACGGTAACGGGAAGCTCGTCCAGCATCTGCTTCACCTGGTTTCGATTCAAAGCGAGCATGTGCTGTAGCGCGGAGATTAGGTCTTCTTCTTTGCGTCCTCGCTCAGTGAGAATCAGCTCATAAAGCGACTCATCGTCGATGACCATGTATGCCTTTGGAATGGACTTCGTCGGTCGGTCGTCGCTCGTCGCGATCGGTATCTCGTGGTTGCACTCTTCGCATAGGAGCGCCTCAGTCTTATCGCTGTAGTAGTTCAGCTCGTTGCAGAACCCGCAGCGCACCTGGTGAACTTCCATCACCTCGCCATCCGTAATTGGAATCATTCTCGAGCAGCCGACGCAGGTGAAGTCCTCTTCCGGCTTTGCCAGCAGCTCGTTCTTCGCTTGACAAAACGGGCAAATCACCTCAACTCCTACGACGTCTTTCACCTTCCACATCGAGTTAATTGCCACGCCGAGGAGGGGAAGGCCGATGAGGATGCAGATGATGCCGAGAGGCTTGAACATGCCGCTCTGACCCTGGTAATAAATCAAAAAGCCGCCGGCGGTGATGAAAGAGAGCCCTCCAAATCCGTAGTAAATCGCGTGCTCCGCGTGGATCTCGATGAGGTCAGAAAGGCGCTGGACTCTTGGCATAAGTGTGGAAAACGCTCCGCTTCAGTATAACGGAGCAATCCTGAATGTGCCAAATGACGTGCGGAGTAAGCCAAATGATGCGCTTTTCGTGGTTGGTTTGCCGCACGCCCTAAGGGAACCAACGAAGCGCATCAGGGGTTGATCGGATAGAATTATGTCAATGCGTTCCCGTCTACCAAAGCTACTCGGTGCTGCCCTCATGGTCTCCCTTGGAGCTCTGGCCGCGCTTGCTCCTGCCCAACAAGGCTCCAGCCTCAAAACGCCCCTTCAGATCAAGTACGTTGCGCGGCCCGCGGGAATGAAGTGGTCGAAAGATCACGCAAGAGCCTTTTTCAACACGAACATCGGCTCCTTCAAGATCATGGCCAACGACGAGACGCCGACCGAGGGCACGCTCGATATGGTGTTTCACGGCACCGTGCTGCTGAGTAACCTCGAACCGGGAAGCACGCTCGTTCTTACCGGAAACGTCCGCAAGGAAATCGACGACAAGGAGTTCAAGCGCCAGGTGTTCTTTGGCGACGGACGGATCACGATCTGTGGCAAATTCCGCTCGGTCCAGTTCTTCGGCAAGGGACTTCGAGCTGCGTTCGACGGATTTGGATACGCACGGCTCTACGGGGAGTTTGACCGCAATCTGGAGACCGGTTTTTACTGGCTGGAAGGCACCGACCCTGTTGCATGGAGCACAGGCGGCAGCCCACTGTATATCCCGGCTGTAGGTTCTGTCAAGCCGAAAGTTAGAATCGAAGGTCGAGGCGGCTAGGGCTTTCCTTGCTCACCAAGACGTTCATTCACGCACCCGGCGTGGGCCCCCAAACGGAGCGTTCCCTCTGGAAGCAAGGATGTGCGAACTGGGACGATTACCTCTCCGCCAAACGAGCCTTTTCGTGCGGCAGCGCCTCTAAGGATGCGTTCCGAAAGACGATTGAAAAGAGCCGTGACGCCCTTGCGTTTGGCGAACACCAGTTCTTCGCCCGGAAGCTCAAGCAGAAGTACGCTTGGCGAGCCTGGCCCGAATTCAAAGACTCTTGCGTCTATCTGGACATCGAAACCGACGGCGGCTCCGACATCACCGTCATCGGCCTATACGACTCGAAGGGCTTCACAGCGCTGGTCAAGGGCGAAGACCTCGGCAACTTTCCGGACCTCATCTCCCACTACTCGATGATCGTCACGTTCTTCGGCACTGGCTTCGACATCCCGGTGCTGCAGAAAACCTTCAAGAGCTTTCACTTCGACCAGATCCACGTCGACCTCTGCCCCATGCTCCGCTCACTCGGCTATCGAGGAGGCCTCAAGAGCCTCGAGAAGCAGTTCAACATCCAAAGAGATCCGAGCGTTGACGGCTTAAACGGTTACGATGCGGTCAAACTCTGGCGTCGCTACCGGAACCTCCGAGACGACCGCGCCATGGAGAAGCTCATCGCCTACAACCGGGCGGACGTGGTCAATCTGCAAGCGCTCATGGTGAAGGCGTTTAAGAAGATGCAATACGCAACAGAAATGCCAGATGAGCAATGGGCGTAAGGTCTGAAGCCTAAAGACTAGTGCCTACGCATCGCGAGGTACCGTGCAGCCCGAGCAGCAATCCTAGCTTTGTTCACATCCACCGGCGGAGTGCCTTCCACCCGAGTAACGCCGCCACTGAGTTGCCCTCGCAGATACTCCTGCATCTGCTTCAACTCGCCGTTGTCCACCCAGATTCCGCCGCAAGCCCCGCAAGAGTCGAGAATCACGGGCGAGGAATAGAGATACCGAAACGCGTTCATCGCCGCGCCACATCCCGGGCACATTCGCAGCTTGGGCGTAAAGTGCGCATCCAGCGTCTCCGCCGGCTGAATCTTGTCGTCCACTTCCGTAAACGCTGCATCGCCTCGACGCCGCAGATCCGCCAGTTCCCCATCGTCGAAGAAGACACCCGCGCACTTTGGACAAGCGTCCAGAACCAAACCGGAAAAGTCCTTCCGCTCCAGAGGAGTCTTGCAATCGGGGCACGTTCTTGGCATCGAAGAGAGCATATCACCCCAACACCGAACTTCCCCAGCGGGTTGCAAGTCAAGGGCTTGAGAGAGCAAACAATGAGCAATAGGGAGGAGATTCGGTCCGGGCTTGAACATGAATACGCGCAGCTAAACGAGTGCATTGAGGAGCTGCGCCACCAGGTAAATGCCTCCGAAGGAGCCGTCCAGCTCTACCGAAAGACCAGCCTCGGAAACGCCCTCGAAGCCAAGGAGCGCCTCACCGACCGCATGCGCATGCTCGCCAAAACGAAAGGTAACCAGCGCTGGACGGACGCCGAAAAGCTCTGGTCGGACGTCCGAAACGCAGTCCTGGGAATCACCGCGCACGCCTAGCGCTGTACACTCTTGGAGTGGAGCGGCTCAATGGCGAAGGAATCCCCAGACGGCATCTTTCGCTGGCCCTCAAAGACCGCAAGCAGGTCTATACCGCCCGAAAGATCAACTCGTGCCTCCTGTGCCGTCGTATAGGTGTGAACGAAGCCGGCCTCTGCGAAGTGTGCTACGCAATGCTCGACGGCGATGAGCTGCGGCTAGCGACCCTCTGGCTTCAAGGCGTGGGGCCATGATCGGCCTCCTGATCTTCCTCGGATTCCTTCTGGGGCTCATCGTCGGCTACACGATCATCTCGCGCAAAAGTCGATCCAAATACCTTGCCGCTGCTGAATACTGGATCTACACCCCCGGCGAGACGATGCCGAAGCAGGAGCTTCTTTTGGACCGAATCGTCGGCCAGAACCCTTATAAGAAAGGAAGCAAGGTCCCAATCGGCCCCGCCGAAGGCCTCGTGCTTTCGGATATCCGCCTCCATATGGCGCTAATTCTTAAGAAGAAGAACTCCCACATCTTCCGGCCAGATCTCTTCGAAGACGTGAGCGTCACGAAAGAGCACCTCGACAGCATGGCGCAGAGCAACGCGATCGTGAAAATCCGCTACATCAGCGAAGAGCCCCTGCCCGACAAGCGCCATCTACAATTTCTCATTCACGCCGCCGACGCCATGGCTGAGATCACTGGCTCGTCGCTCATCTACGACCAGACCGCGCAACGGCTGGTTACCAAGCAAGAGATGGCCGCGCTTCTTTCGCAAGATGTCGACGCTACCAAACCTCAGCTCCACGTCACCATCGCCTGGCAAGACCGCCCTCACGACTGCCACGCCGAGACCCATGGCCTCCGCAAGATCGGCCTGGACGAGATTCGGACGGGAGCGATGGAAGCGGACGAGAAGATTCTTGTGACCCAAGTGCTAGAGCTCGCCGTCGAGCGGCTTTGGAATATGTCGTACCTGCCTCAAGAGGTTGAGGTGGAAGCCTTCGACGACACCTTCAAGATTCTTCTGGCACCACCGGCCGAGGGATTTGCGCAGGCTCGGATTTTGAGAATGCAAGCGGCGTGATTGATGACGGGAGGGATGATGGAAATGATGGAAATGATGAGATGAGAGCTCCATCACTTCCATCATTTCCATGACTTCCATCAAGTTAACATGAGCTCCGTCCGCCTCATTCCCTGCCTCGACATCAAAGATGGCCGCGTCGTTAAGGGGGTCAACTTTGTCGCGCTCCGAGATGCCGGCGACCCCGTCGAGCTGGCGAAGTTTTATGACAAGGAAGGAGCCGACGAATTGGTCTTCCTCGATATCACCGCCTCCCATGAATCGCGTGCACCGGTGATTGCTCTTGCCGAACGTGTAGCTGAGCAGGTCTTTATTCCCTTCACCGTCGGGGGCGGGCTGAGAACCGTCGAAGACATTCGAGAAGCGCTCCTCGCCGGTGCCGATAAAGTCAGCCTCAATACCGCCGCCATCCAGAACCCCAACCTCATATCAGAATCCGCAGCAAGGTTCGGCTCCCAATGCATCGTTGTCGCTATCGATGCCAGAAGGCACGGCGACGCCTGGCACGTGTTCACTCATGGCGGGCGAAACGATACCGGGCTGGATGCGGTCGACTGGGCACGCGAAGTTGCTCGTCGCGGGGCGGGGGAGATTTTGCTTACGAGCATGGATGGCGATGGGACTCAGGCCGGCTACGACCTTGCTTTGACCCGAGCGGTCAGCGAGGCGGTCGATATTCCGGTCATCGCCAGTGGCGGTGCCGGCGAGCCGGGGCATCTGGTCGATGCGGTTCGGGAGGGCAAAGCCGACGCGGTGCTTCTGGCTAGTATCGTTCACGACGGGCTCTACCGGATCAACGACCTCAAGCAAGCCATGTCTCAGGCGGGCCTGTCGATGCGGCTAGCGTCTTCACCTTTAACCTCGGGTCTTGGCTAGGTTGGCCCGATGGCCTGGTCCCGAGCCCCTCTAGGGGTCGGGCCGGGCGGGCCGTTCGTTTTGAACCTGCGGCTGATCATCATCCCGAGCTCCCCTATGGGTTGTGACGGGATGATGGTCGCGGTTTGCGCTACTACTCACGGGCCCCTCTACAGGTTGGGATGGTAGTAGTGGCCGAGTTTGCCCGCCCAACACCTTGGGCCCCCGCCCGGGAAGCCTCCAAAACCCCCGCTGACCCGCATGAGGCTGCCAAAACGTCGAAATTCGAGAAAGAAAATTTGTCATCTACAGAAGTAGAAGTCAAAACAAGATTTTGTCAACCAGATCTGAAAAAGATTCTCACAGATTGGTTCGCATATTTCTGACCGACGCCCTTGAGAGGCATCGGACTACAGCCTCGACCGAATCGCGCTAGTGAGTGTGAGGGCTAGAGAGAGTCTGTGGGGCGCGAGTTCAGTCGAGGCATCGCGCCGCTCCGGCTGGTAGGAGTTTTCCGGAGGGAAGGTGGGTTGGGGGATCTAAAGCGGCCGCTGAATGTGCCGCTGGAAGTGCTGATTGGGTCGAGTTGGCGCTGAAGGGGTTGTGTTCGCGCCAGGTGAGGACAGACGCAACCCCTTTGGGGTTGAAGGGTGCGTGGCGTTCTCCCCAGGGTAGCTCCGAGAGTCGCAACCTTGGGCTTTGCAGACGAAATCCCTTCGGGATAAGGGAGTCGCTGCCCTAGCCATTTCGAATCGAGTGGAAGGTATACGCGGTTTCCCCAGGGTGCCCGCTTCCGCCGCTCTTCCATAGGTGGTTTGCTTATGTTAGTCCGTCTCGCCCTTGAGGGCATCGGATGAAAGCCTCCACCGAATCGCGCTAGAAATAGTATTAGGCTAGAGAGAGTGTGCGGAGCGCGAGTTCAGTCGAGGCATCGCGTCGCTGCGGCTGTTGGAAGTTTTTCCGGATGGCAAGGACGGTTGGGGGATCAAAGAGGGTTGGGTTCGCGCCAGCTCATGGCGGATGCAACCCCTTCGGGGTTGAGGGGCGTGGCTCCGTCCCAGGGTAGCTCCCTGAGTCGCAACCCTGGGCTTCGCAGACGAAATCCCTTCGGGATAAGGGGTAGATATTCGTGAGCTGGGTTCACCCGAGGGTAGTGCCGGAACCTGCACACGGTCGAGCAGCTTGCTTAGGTGCGCGACGTCTCCGGTTAGCCTATCACTAGCGAAATGCCGGCGTCGATGTACACGACCTCTCCGGTGATATGTTTAGCCATATCGGACACCAGGAAGAGGGCGAGGTCTCCTACTTGTTCGGGGGTCGATTCGCTGTTGAGGGGACGGGCTCCGTCGGGGTAGTGCGGCCTTGCCCGGATCGGCTTTTCGCTCTTGTGCTTGGTGGTGGCGTGGATGTCGCTTGGGAAGTATCCGGGGCAGATGGCGTTCACGCGAATGCCGGATTGGCCGAGCTCGACCGCGAGCATCTTGGCCATAGCGATTTGTCCGGCCTTCGAGCAGGAGTAGGGTGTGGCTCCCGAGTTGCTGAAGATGCGGGTGCCGTTCACGGAGGACGTCAGCAAGACAACTCCGCCTTGCCGCTTGAGAAACGGCACTGCGAACTTGATCGTGAGAAAGGAGCCTCGCAGGTTCACGGCGATCGTCTCATCGAATTCTTCGGGGGTGATGTCTTCGATTCGGGCCCAGACCCCGTTGATGCCGGCGTTGGCGTGAACGATATCGATGCGGCCGAAGCGTTTGGCGACCTGTTCCGTGGCGGCTTCCATCTGGTCGGCTTTCGAAACGTCGGCGACGACCGGCTCTACTTCGATTCCTTCGGCGACGAGCTTCGAGGTGGCTTCTTCGACCTTTTCCGGGCGGTTGTCTACGAGGCCGATCTTGGCTCCGTTGAGGCCGAGCTTTCTCGCTACGGCGAAGCCGATTCCCGAAGCTGCGCCGGTGATGAGAGCGACGCGGCCTTCGAGTGAGAGTCCCTTCATTTGTGCCTGGGAGTAAACCCGTGCAAGGTGGTAAGTTGCTGTTATGAGACGTGCCCACCATGTGCGGCCAGCCCGTGCCGACGACTGGCCGGGCATTGCGAATTGCTTTGGGCAGGCGGCGGTTGCGGCCTGGGGATCGTTCCTGCCTCGAGAGACGATTCGGGCATTATCGGCACCCGATCGATGGCAAACGGCGGTTTATAAGGGCTCGGTCCTGAACCCGGTTTTCGTCGTCGAGACGGAGGGGCAGGTGATCGGGTTTTCGATTCTGCGGTCCAGTGAGGACGAAGGGGCTTTGCCGCTAACTGGCGAGTTGGATGCTTTCTATACACATCCCCACTTCTGGGGGCAGGGGGCGGGGACGGCTTTGATGGCAGAGACGGTTTCCAAGGCGAAGGAGCTGAAGTTTAAGCGGCTGACGTTATGGACCGAGGAACGGAATGAGCGGGCGCGTCGGTTCTATTTCCTCGATGGCTGGCGCGAGAGCGGCGAGGTGCGGA
>JBGGMI010000179.1:0-12965 GCA_041288075.1 Fimbriimonas sp. | reverse complement strand
CGAAGCCGAGATCTAAACCGGCAACAACGTAAGCAATGATCGTAAATCGTTAATCACCGCATCCGGCTCCGGCTGATCGTGCGGCTTTTCCTCTGGCTTTGGATCGACATGCTCAGAGATCGGCGGCACATCCGAAGGCCGCCGAATCCAAATCGCCTTCCATCCCGCCTCCAACGCCGGCAGAACGTCGTGGTTGTAGCTGTTGCCCACCATCAAGAGTTGCGAGGGCTCGCATTTCATCAGCTCCGCCGCCCGCTTGAAAACGGAAGGCTTCGGCTTCCCCTCGCCCATCTCCCCCTCGATCAGAATCGGGTCGAAGAACGCCTCCAGCCCGAGGGTCGCAACCTCCATTCGCTGCAGGTCCGCGGGCCCGTTCGTGATCAGCCCAAGCGGATACCGCTCTCGAAGCTTTGTAATCACTTCAAGGGCATCCTCGAACAGCGTCAAGGCGGCATCCCTCTCCCGAAGATAAGCCTCCGACAACCGCTGCGCCCGCTCCTCGTCCACGATCTGCAGCACTGAGAGCATGCGCCTCATCTGCTCGGTCCGCGTCGGCTCCGCCAGCTTCAGATACCCTTCGTACCAGCCCGTCTTCTTCAATGTCGGGGCAAAGTCTCGAAAAGCAGTCGCCCAGGCCTTCACGCACTCCTCAACCGTATATCCCGGCGGCCCCTCGAGCTCCAGCGCCCGTCTCAGCCCCGCCTTCGAAGCATCCCAATAGCCGCAAAGGGTGTCATCCAGATCAAAGTAAATAGCGCGAACGGCGCTGAAATCAGAAGGGGCGTGCGTGTTCTTCGGACCCTCTTCCCAGCGCCCGCTCAGTAGTGGCGACCGGTTCGCGTCCTGAATCGCCTCGTTCACATCCATTTAAGAGCCTTTCGGACCTCGATCATCGTCTGCTCGGCAAACTCGCTCGCCTCTTCCGCTCCACGCTTCAGAATCGCGTGGATGTCCCCATCGGAAATCTCCGCCCGCCGCTCGCGCATTGGCTTCAGATACTCGTTCACCGCCTCGATGCATTCTTGCTTGTTCTGCATGCACCCACGCTCGCCGTGCCGATCCTCTTCCCATAGACGTTGCCAGTCGGGGTGATAGATGCGGAGGTACTGACAAACCGCACAGCCTTCAGGAATGCCAGGGTCCGTCTTCTTGATCTTGGTTGGCGTCGTGTACGCGCTTTTGATCTTCTTCGCGGTCTCATCCTCGGAGTCGCTGAGGTAGATGCAGTTGTCGTAAGACTTGCTCATCTTCCGCATATCGAGCCCCGGCAATGTAGCGATCTTCTCGTCCTCAGGGATCAGATACTTGTAGGGCGTGAACACATCCACACCCGTAATGCGGTTGAAGCGCAAAGCGATGTCGTTCCCGATCTCCAGGTGCGGCGCCTGGTCCTTTCCGACCGGAACGCCATAGGGCCGGTATAGGAGAATGTCTGCCGTCTGCAACACCGGATAGCCCAGCAGCCCGTAAGGCTCCCGCTCCGACGCCCCCAAGTCGTTCTGCTTCTCCTTGTACGTCGGCACCCGCTCCAGCCATCCCAACGGAGTCAGCATCGAAAGAATAAGGTGCAGCTCGGCGTGCTGGTGAACCTGCGACTGGATAAAAACGCTTGACCGCGAAGGATCGATGCCACCTGCCACGAAATCTTTCGCCACCTCGATCGCATTCGCCGCCACCTCGCCAGGCGTCTCGAAAAGGGTGGTCATGGCATGGTAATCCGCCACCATGCAATACATCTTGTATCCCTCGTCCTGCAGCCTCACCCAGTTCCGAAGGGCGCCCTCGTAGTTGCCGATGTGCAGCTTCGGATTCGAAGACCGCATGCCGCTCAAGATTCGACGCTGATCACTCATGGCTTGGGAAAGAATGGCTGAAGGAAGAGGTCGATGCCTAAATTCATAATCGGACGACGAATCATCGCAAGCAGCGAATACTGCGGAAATACCTGCCCAATCAACACGATTGCCAAGAGTAGGTACCAGCCGTAGCGCTTGTTGAGCCAGAACCACTTATCCCGTGTCCGCTCGGGCATAAGGAGGCCTACCAGCCAGTGCCCGTCGAGTGGGCCAAGCGGAATCAGATTGAAGATGGCCAGCGAGAGGTTGACGAAGACACCATAGAAGATAAGTCCCGCGATAATTGCGTCCCCGCGGAATGGCTCACCGCCTAAACCGTCCGCAAACATGAGCAGAGCATCGGCCTGAATAATGCCGCCAACCAGCAGCACTCTGCCGAGAAGTGCCCAAAAAACGGCCTGCAAGACATTCGAGATCGGCCCAGCAGCAACCGCCGCAAAGAAGTCCCAGCGCGGGTTCCGCATTTTGCTCGGATTCATGGGTGCCGGCTTTCCCCAGCCGATGCCGAAGCCGGTCGCGGCCGTCAGCAGCATCATCAAGGTTCCAAACAGCTCGAAGTGCTTCGTCAGGTCCAACGTGACGCGTCCGTAGATGCCCGGAGTAGGATCGCCCGCCATGTCCGCGAACTTGCAGTGCGCATACTCGTGCAGCCCGATCGCGAGGAAGATCACGATGACGAGCGGCACCGCCATTTCGGGCGTGAATCCGTTCAGGCCAAGTCTCCGGGCACGATTTCTCGCGCGATCATCTCATCCCAACTGTCCCGCCGCTGAATCAAAACATGGCTGCCGTCCTCCCGGACCAGAGCGGTTGCGGGCCGGGGATAGCGGTTGTAGTTGCTCGCCATAGAGGAGTTGTAAGCACCCGTCGTGAGCACTTGCAGCAAGTCGCCTGCTTTCGTGTCCGCGGGCAACTCTACGTCCTCAAACAGCTTGTCCGTCTCGCAGTGCTTGCCGCTGACGGTGAAGGTGCTGGGCGTTGGGTGTTCGGCGTTCGGCGAGACTCGCTCCACCGTATATTTGCTGCCATAAAGCGCAGGTCTAGGGTTATCGCTGAGTCCGCCATCCACAGCCAGGTAAGTCCGCGAACCGCGATCCTTGGAAGGCACCGTCTTCACAACCCCCACACGGTAAAGCGTCACCCCGCTCTCCGCAACCAACGACCGCCCCGGCTCCTGCCCCAACAGCGGATCCAATCCCGTCCCCTCCAGAGCGCTGCGGAAGGCATCTACGATCAACCGGTTGTAATCCTCCACGTCCATCGGCTCGTCGCTCTGCGTGTACTTCACCCCGAGCCCGCCTCCGACGTTCAGATACTGCGTCTCAAAGCCAAACTTCTGCTTCATATCCACCGCAAACCGCGCGATCAGCTCGCCGCCCGATCGCTGCGCCTGTGGATCGAGAAGCTGCGAGCCCACGTGGCAGTGATAGCCGTAAAGATTCAGCCCCGCATCCAGCGCCATCCGAGTCGCGCCCTCCGCCGAGCCGTCCGCGATGTTGAAGCCGAACTTCGTATCCGCCTGCCCGGTAGAAATCTTCGCGTGCGTCAGCGGATCGACGCCCGGAGCTAGCCGGATCACGAACTTCGTCGAGCCGACCTCCATTCCCGCGATCATCCCAATCTCGTCGAAGTGGTCGATGACCACGTAGCCGATACCCTGAGAAAAAGCAAACTCCAGCTCGTCCCGTTGCTTGTTATTGCCGTGAAAGTGGCACCGCGCAGCCGGAACTCCCGCCGCCAAAGCCGCCCGAAACTCTCCCTCGCTCGCCACATCGATATGGCACCCCTCCTGATTCGCAATCGCAATCAGCGCCAGCGTTGAATTGGCCTTAGTAGCAAAAGAAATCTCGCTCTTCGGCCACGCTGCCTTGAAGGCACTCCGATAAGCCCGAATCTTCCCGCGAAAATGCCCCTCGTCGATGACGTAAAGAGGCGTTCCATAAGCCGCCGCAAGCTCATTCGCCTGCGACTCCGACAAGCGAAAGCGCGTGTCACGCGTAGGGGCAGAGATCATTCGGTGATTATGGCAGAGGGAACCTGCCGGGGACCGAATGAGGTAAGCCAAAACAAAACCTCGAACCTCGGACCTAAACAAATGCTCCTCCTCATTCCCCTCGCCCTCGTCCTCACCCAGCAGCGCACCCCACTGCCCGTCCCCGCCCAGGACAACCCTCGCCTCGCGGAGATCGAGAAGACGGGTAACGATCTGATCAAGGAAGGGAAGTACGCGGAGCTGATGAAGGGTGCCCCGGCACAGCGAGCCGAGATTCTCAAAATGATCGAAGCCGACCAGCTTGGCACCGCTACCGACTTCATAAGAGCCTCCAAACTCTACGACGACCCAACGGGCTGGTACGAAGTCCGCCGCAGCGAGCACGAATATGCCCTTATGGCACTTGCTCTAGGATCCAAAGACGCCCCGACAAACCTGCGCCGCACCTGGGATTTCCTCATGGCCTCCCTGGGTCAGCATCCAAGGTTCGGCTTCATGAAGTCTTCCCCCCAATTCCCCCTCCCCGAACGCCTCCTCTCCATCTATCCGCCCGCCGCCCTAAGAAGAATCTTCGACGAGCCCGAAGCAGCCATCGCCGACGCAAAAGATGCTGCGGAAAGCGCGGAAATCAAGAAGCTGCGCGACGACGACCAGGCCATCCGTTCGGGCCCCATCGACGTCAAGAAGCTGCACGAAGAAGCCGCCAACGATGCCGCCCGCCGCAGAAAAGTGGTCGAGCTACTGGAAAAAGGCGTCCCCAAGACGGGTGCCGACTTCGACGCGCTGGGCTTGGTGATGCAGCACGGAGACAACTTCGACGACTTTCGCCTGGCCTGCGAGCTCGCCACCGCCAGCGTCATCCTGGGCCACAAAGACCCCTGGCTCATCCCTGCCACCTACGACCGCATGCTGCTCTCAGTGGGCCAGCGCCAGAGATTCGGCACTCAATTCAGCGAAAACGGCCTCCGCCCCCTCGATCCCGTGGGCATCAACGACCGAATCCGCCTCCAATTCCGCCTCCCAAAACTCGCTGACCTAAAAGCTCGCGAGCAGGAGATTCTGAAGCGTTCCTTTGGCGGCCTTCCGCTGCAGCCTTAGACCTGCTGTCTGATCAAACGTGCTTGCCGCCCTGCTATTGGCGTTCCTCCCATCAGTTAACTTTGCGAAGCTGCAGGCGGATCGCGAGTGGCTGTTCGAGCAAACGCGCGATCTGGGTGGGTACTTCTACGGCCCCGAAGGCTCCGCGCGAACCGTTTACTTCCCCGCAGGCAGAAGCGATCGCCTCTATTACATTGCGTATAACGACGAGAAACGCCTGGCCACCTGTTATCAGCGAAATGGGGGCCGCTTCCAACTCGAGTGGCAGTTTCCCCTTGTGGCAAACAAACGCATCGGTCACATGAATGGATCGCTTGCCAAGCTGGTAATTGGCCCAGAGATGGCTCCTCGAACGAGCGGGGCCGAATGGAGCAAGGCGCGTGGCGACTTCGAGAAGCAGCAGCGATTGGTTGCATACGACGTGGGTGAGCACGGGGACTTCAATGCGATTGGCAGGCTGTACAGCACGAACGGCGACCTGCTCGACCGCTTCAACCTCTTCTCCTCGAAGGCACTAGGGAATGGATCGACCCAACAGATCGTCAACCTCTATCCATCCAAGTACGAGTTCACTTTCGACAGCGCAATTCCTAGCCACAAAGATGACTGCTGTTGGGAGTGATCCTATCGGCAACTAGTTCCGGTGATGCAGTCAAAGTAGCATGACGCTCCCGAAGCTTCTCTGGGCAGCCCTGCCGCTTGTCCTCGTTGCCAATGCTTCACCTCAGGAGCTAAAGATGGTGCCTCCGCGATACGGGCACCAGGTGTTCTTGCCAAAGAAGATGTGGGCGTCCCACAAGAAATGGCCCCTGATCCTCTATCTTCACGGAAAGTCTCTCCGAGGCAGCGATCTCAGCCGGGTGAGCGCCTATGGATTACCGAAGCGGCTCCAGACCGACAAAGGCTTCCCGTTCATCGTTCTCGCACCCCAATTGCCCGCAGGCTTGAGATGGACGGACACCAAAGCCCTCGCCTCCCTCGTAACCGAAGCCATGCGCCTGTATCCTGTCGACCAAAGCCGCGTGTATGTGATGGGCTACAGCATGGGGGCGAGCGGAGTTTGGCGCGTTGCCCACGACAATCCAACCATGTTCGCCGCCCTTATCTCCATCGCAGGCTCATACGAGAAGCCCTTGGCACAATCCGGCCGACTGAAGCGAGTGCCAGTTTGGGTCATCCACGGGACTGCCGACAAGGAAGCCTCGGCAAGCGACGCGAAAGCCTTCGTCGAGCTGTTCCGCAAGCATGGAGGAATCGGAACCTTCACACCGCTAATAGGAAGAGATCACGGCCTCACCGACCTCTTCGACGACGGCCGCCTCTACAAGTGGCTTCTCAAGTTCCGGAGGGGAAGGATCTCGAACGTAAACAGCTTGTAGGCAAAATCTGCTCATCAGCCGATAGAGTGCTAGTAACGCATGGTCGCTATTTGCTCTTTGCTCCTCCTATTGAGTGCATTTCTGATGTTCTCAATTCAGCCGATGGTGGCGAAGATGCTCCTCCCGGTTCTGGGAGGCTCTCCGAGCGTGTGGAACACGACGATGGTCTTCTATCAGGCCGCACTGCTCGGCGGTTATCTCTACAGCCATCTGGTTTCCACGAAGCTGAAGTTGAAGCACCAGATGATCTTGCATGGCACTATGCTGGTGCTCGCAGCCTTGGTCTTGCCGATCAGCTACGGAGACCTGCATCCTCCATCCGGGTCGAATCCAATTCCCTGGGTTCTGCTGACCATGGCATTGAGCGTGGGATTGCCCTTCTTCGTGCTCAGCGCGAGCTCACCGTTGATCCAATCCTGGATAAGCAGAGCGGGCAACAGAGATCCCTACTTCCTGTATGCGGCGAGTAACGTAGGCAGTTTCCTGGGGCTACTCAGCTATCCGGTCCTCATCGAGCCGCGGTCGACGGTGGCTCTGCAAAGCACGCTGTGGACCGTAGGTTATCTTTGCCTTGCCGGCCTCTTTCTTCTGGTGGCACTGATGCTGCGAAAGCGGGTGGTGGGACTGCCCGTAGAAACCGAGGCACAGCCGACTGAAAAACTAACCTGGCGTCGCCGGCTGCGATGGGTTTTTCTGGCGTTCATTCCCTCGAGCATGTTCATCGGCGTCACGACGTATCTCACAACGGATATCGCGGTCATGCCCCTGCTTTGGGTGATTCCGCTCGCTATCTATCTTCTTTCAATGATTCTGGTGTTTGCGAAGCACCGCCCCATTCCCCACAAGCTTGTCGTCACGCTCTTCCCATACGTCCTCGCCCTGGTGATTCTCGCCTCGACGGTGAAGGTGTCCTACGTGAGCTCGCCGTTTTACTTGATCAGCAATTCAATGGTCGTGGTGTTCGCAATTCACCTCCTCGCGCTGTTCGTCGCGGCAATGCTTTGCCACGGCGAGATGGCCGACGATCGGCCGGAGGCGGGCCGGTTGACAGAGTTCTTCCTTTGGATGTCGATCGGAGGCGTGCTGGGTGGGGTCTTCAACGCTCTCATAGCGCCGACCATCTTCGTTCAGGTGATCGAGTACACGCTCATTCTGATCGTCGTGGGCTTGGCACTACCCGCGCGAGATCCGGGATGGAGACCCTCCCAATTGGCTCTCGACCTCGGAATGGTGGTCCTCGTAGGCGGCTGCGTCACCGGCCTTATCTGGCTCTGCGACCAGTCATCGACTCTCTCGGCCCAAACCTACCGTCCGCTCCTGATCCTCGTCGGGTGCCTGGCATGCGTAATGTGCGCCCGCCGTCCACTGAGGTTTGCGATGGCCGTGTGCGGGATGGTCTTGGTGGGTGTTTATACCAGTCAATCGTTTCGGCAGACGATTTTCGCCGATCGCTCGTTCTTCGGAGTTCAGCGCGTCGAGTCGATGGGGAAGGCAGAATCTGGCGAAACGCACCTGCTTCTGAATGGGCGCGTGCTGCACGGCATGCAGATATTCACGTCCGAGTTGGAGACGGTTCCGCTGACCTACTATCACCCCGAGGGGCCCCTAAAACAGGTTCTGGCGGCGCGCCCGTCTGGTGCAGTGGTCGGCGTCGTGGGACTTGGCATCGGGAGCATTGCTCTTTATTCACAACCTGGCGAGGATTGGACCTATTACGAGATCGATGAAGTCGTCGAGCGTGTGGCGCGTGATCCGCGCTTGTTTACGTGCCTCGCCAAAGCGAAGGCTCCGCAGAAAGTAGTCATAGGCGACGCGCGGTTGCGGCTGGGAGACGAGCCAGATGCCAAATTCGATGTGCTCGTGATGGACGCCTTTTCATCGGACTCAGTGCCCGCGCACCTCATGACGGTCGAAGCGTTTCAGCTCTATCGAAAAAAGCTCAAACCTGATGGCCTGCTAGCGGTGCACATCACCAATCGATATCTGGACCTGCAACCGCTTGTGGCAGCCATTAGCGCCAAGCTGGGTTTGAAGATGCTGGTCCGGCAAGAGACCGGCGCAAGTGTCGACACAATCGAGAGGGGGAGAGAATTGGCCACATGGTGCGTAGTGGGTTTGCCATCGTACGACTGGTCCCGCTTCAGCGAGTCGGCCGGTTGGGTTCCTGGGAAGCAACGGACGGGAATCGTGGCGTGGACCGACCAATACTCCACGCTCCTCCCTCTCATAAACTGGGATAAGGCGGAGCAGTAGACTCCAAACGTGAATGCCTCGGTGGGCCAGATACTCGACCGCGACCGGCCGCACCCGATTGCAACGGTAGGTCCGAACGACTTCGCCGTAAGCTCACATCGGCCGATCCAAGCCCAGAAGCTGTTTGATGCCGATTTCGAGCCCTACTGCTTCGACCCCGAAAGCAGGGAAGTGCTGCTCGTCCGATGTGACGATCCTGAGGCAGTCGAGGCGGCTCCGTTCTACTATCAGGCGCAGGCAGAAGGTGCAGTGGAGTTGGCCAGAATTCCATTCGACGAATTCTGCAGCCTTGCCAAACCGGCGGAGATCGGTGGCCGGCTGATTCTCATCCACTCGACCGGCCGATGCGGCTCGACCCTGGTAAGCAAAGCGCTCCAAGCCGTCACCGCTGTGCGCAGCCTTTCGGAGCCGGACGAGCTCACCCAACTGGCAAAGCTGTGGGTGAACGCGCAACTCTCAGACGAAGACACATCTCGGCTCCTAAGAGCAACATGCCAATGGAGGGGCCGCCGCGCAGAGGGCAAGCTTGCTCTCAAGTTCAGAGCCGAGGTTTGCGTGCTCGCAGACTTCTTCGCCGCCGAGTTCCCCAAGGCAAGACATGTCTTCCTCTATCGAGACGCCACCTCTTGGATGCAGAGCATCTTCAACGGCTGGCCCGAATCCCGCTCGCTTTACGACGCCGAGGGAAACCGAAAGATGGAGGAGGGGTGGGCGAGAACCCTGCCCATCGTGCGAGAGTACATCCGAGAAGACGCACCAATGAACCCCGTCCAGGTGAGAACCCTCGCGTGGATATCCTGCATGGAAAGCTACTTCCATCTCCTCGGCCGAGTGCCGATAACTGCAATTCGCTTCGAGGACCTCACAGCCCAGCCGCTGCCGACCTTGCGAGAGCTCTTCGCCTTCTGCGGAATAGACGCTGTCGATTGGGAGGCTATCAACCAAGTGCTGGCCAAGGACTCCCAAGCCGGAACGATTTACGACCGCGAGGCAAGAAAGAAGCTCGCCCGACCCATGCCTCCAGAAAACATTCAGGACGTACTGCAGCTCGTCGCATCGAGACAGAAGCTCAAAGTGCCAGACATTGTCCTCCCCTCATCCTAGGCGAGCAACAATCTCATAAAACGACACGGGCAGCCTCCGAAAAGCCCGATAGTGGCTCTGCCCAAATCCACTCAGTCCGTCCCCCTCGAACATTCGCCGATGAAATAGGCCGCTGTCAATCTCATCATCGATGCAGCGCGAGGACATGATCTCAAACCCCGCCTCCAGCAATGCAGTCGTCACTTGTTCGACCGAAGGCGTCGCCTGCCCGTAGAGCCGATTGAACTCCGCCAACTCAAACTCCTCATCCGCCGAGATTGGACGATCGACCACCAAGGGATCCTTTATGTAGAGCAACCCACCACTTGCAAGCACCCGCCGTACCTCCCCGACGACTGTGGGCAAGTCGGCATACCCAATCGACTCCATAAACATGACCCGATCAAAGCAGTCGTTCGCAAAAGGGAGTCGATGATAATCGGCGGCCCCAATGCTGATGCTGTCTTGAAGGCCCGCAACCTCAACTGCCCGTGCAGCTAGCGCAGCCTGAACAGGAGAAATCGTGACTCCCCAAACACGTGCTCCGGCCCGGGCAAGCTCCATCGCCGGACCCGCAGCGCCGCACCCCGCATCGAGAACCCGCGTCCCCGGCTCAATCGCTAGCCGTTCCGGAAGCGACGCTCCCTTTACGATAGGCCCGGCTTGGTAGGTATCGCCAAAAACGTCCCAGATTTCCTCAGAGAAGCCTTCGTAGTACGCCTTGCCTGAAGTAGCGCTTGCGGGAGGATGCATCACTTCGGCGAAGGGCCGATAAAGGGTCCAGGCAGGCGCTCCGTTCACGATGCGCAGCTTCAAATACCGCCTCTGCTCCCGCGACCCCCAAATCTGCTCCAGCTCTGGCGGCTGGGGAGTTTGATCGGCGACGGAGAAATCAATACTCAACGAGTCGACGTGATTCGGATCGAGACTCACGTAGACCCGCTCATCTTCCTTGCAAAATGTTTCGACACCTGACGACAGGGCCTTGGCAACCTCCTGAGTGGCATAGCCAGCCGATCGAATATCAGAGAGCAATCTCGGCACCGACGAGGCAAGCACAAAGCAGGAGATGCGCGGTTGCACGACCGCGCCCGCACGCTTTACGATTACCGCCCACAGAGAATCGCTCTCACCCAGTACCGATTCAAAGGCAGGCTCGATCCGGCTCGTGTCTTCCAACCCTACCGCCCGCAAACCGAGCCGGAGCGTCGTGATCGGGTAGCTGTTGCGCGGATCGATGACGAAATACTGCGAAACTCCCACCCTCTCGCCTGCCTCCAAATGAAGCTTGAGCCAGGTACGTGGAGCGAAGTCGAATCGGGATCGCAGCTCCACCTCCAACCGCCGAACCTCAGGCGGCAAAGCCATGGCTTCAAACGCCGCCTCGAGTTCGAAGGGATCGGTGAAAAAGAGGCTGAGCCCAAGCTTTTCCGGCTCCCGAGGAGCCAGGCTAACCTCAGCGTCGGCAAGCCAGTTCAGTCGGCAATTCTCAAAGTGGTGAGAGCAGGCAAGCAGCGTCGTTCGCGCCCAGGGTGCATCGAGATCGCGGAGTGCTAACATTGCCAGCTCACGGTGTACCTGGTGAAGTAACCGTTCATGCCCCGCATCGTGCCAACAGCTTAAACACAATTACAGCAATAAACCCCTGAGTACCCCCACTCGTGCACTCGCTTGTTTATACTGCCCCCATGCGTGAGAGACTGTCTCCCACACGTTGTTCAGTGGCCCTTGCTGCAGTCGTGTTCTCCTTCGGATGTGGGGGTGATGGCACGAGTTCGGTGCGCTCCGTCGCCGCCATCGGATCGCTGGATGGCCCGGTAGCAGATATTCTGCGCTCTGAGTACGTGGTGTCGAGTTCCGCCTCGGTTTCCAGTGGCGATGAAAGAGTGGTCGTACTTGATGGAGATCACACGAGCGCAGCCGCAATTCGTGCGATGGTCGATCTGAAAGGAGCCGTCGACGGCGGCAAAGCGGTGATCATCGTCGATGCTCAACAGGAACACGAGGAGGCGCTCTCCGATGTCGTCGAGTTTCCCGTGCTGGACTCCGGTGAGGCCCATGCCTACGGCGTCGCGAAGGACGGCGATCAGTACCTTCAGTTCATCCTTCCGAAACTGCAAAATCAGGTTGCCTCCCAGAAAATCGAATACGCGGACGGGGAATACACGTTCGGGCCAACCTCCAACGGCTCCGAGTCACCTCCCGCAGCCGTCTCGTCCATCAAGGCCTTCTTGCGAGACGTTGCGAATCGCAGATCGCTCGGCGATCCATTTGTGCCGCCACCCAAGGCCGTCAAGTATTTCTTCAATGTCACCGCCATCTACGAGGACGACCCTGCCAATAAAGCCCTCAACGGGCAAGAGCTCGACAAAGCGGGTTACCGAATCGATCTGGGTGTTCTAAGCGAAGACTCTCCCGGAGTCTTTCGGCAATACCTGATGAATGTTTTTGATCTTGAGTATCAAAACATGCTGTTAACGCAAGTGGCAGGCCAGCCCGATCCCTGGATGGTGGGCTGGATGCAGACCACACAAACTTTTGAGGGCAGCTTCCACAACGAAACAGACCGGCATGAGCCCATTCAGCCCATTGCTCAATCCAATCTCGTCGGGACAGATGACAAAGCTTCGTCCGTAGCGGCAATTATCGCTGGCTATCGCGATGCTTCCGGAGCTCTCCAGCAGTGGAAATTTGACACCGGCGGCTGGACCAATAACCCGAGCTGGACCATCGGCGCCACCGTCAATTCAGGCGTAAAGTTCGTTGCCTATCAAAAGGATCCATACGATGCCATGAGGAAGAACTATGCCGACTTTTGGCTCAATGGACATATGAGACCAAAACTGCCAGACAGCGTATGGCATACCCACTTCTTCCTTGCACCTACTTTTCGCTTTGAGAAGACGCTGCGCGGCAAAGTCGGAATGAACTGGACCCTCAGCCGGGAATACGACCGCATCACCATTCACCGGGACCAGGGAGGGAACGTAACCGCCGACCACGTGGTGATCGACTCCAGTGTTCGTCCCACCACCTACAATTTCGCCGCTATCTATCACCTTTAGCCTCTTCGGAGCATCAATGGCCGAACATCCAAAAAACAACCCAGAGCGTGGTCCCTCCAGAAGGGACTTTCTTCGACTTGCCTCCGGAACACTCGGTGGCGCGCTTCTCACCGGCGCCGGCATTGGCTGTGGCGGCTCAATCGACCTTGTGAGTGGAGGCAGCGGTGGGCTGAACAACTCCGTGGGACACGGGATCATGCCCAATGGCTACGTGTTCTTTCGCGTGTTGACTCCACAG
>JBGGMI010000178.1:0-24377 GCA_041288075.1 Fimbriimonas sp. | reverse complement strand
TGCCTGCTACGGCCACGAAGCTGTACGTTTCGAACGACCACATTCAGAACTTCGTCGACTGTGTTCGTTCGCGGCAGCAGCCGATTTGCAATGCGGAGGTGGGGCATCGCTCCGCTACCGTTTGCCACTTGGCCAACATCTCCCTGCAGCTCAAGGGGCGCAAGTTGATGTGGGATCCGAAGACGGAGCGCTTCCCGAGCGATCCGGAGGCCCAGGCGATGGTTGCGCGGCCGCATCGGAAATGGGATATGAAGTCCTGATCCGGGCATGATCGTTCGCGCTCTTGTAGGGCTCACGATCGGGGGCCTGTGCGGCTATGGCTATCACTGGCTGATGCGCTGCGCGGGCTCCACGTGAGTCAACTCGCGATTGCCGGCGGTGCCGGTGCTGTTTGGGGCGGTGGTCGGAATCGTCGTGGTCTTAAGCTCCTCACGATAGCTCTGATCGAATGTGCACAATTTTGTCAAGAGGCTTGCATTCTGCGGTCTACTAGTATATATTCGTCTACCAGAGAGCAGGAGAAACAAGTAATGCCTAGAGTGATTCATTTTGAGATTTGTGCCGACCAGCCGGAAAGGGCAATCGGGTTTTACAGCAAGGTTTTCGGCTGGAGCTTTAACAAGTGGCAGGCTGAGGGGATGGAGTATTGGATGGTGGGAACCGGGGAGGGCGTCGGGATCGATGGGGGACTCTTTAAGCCTCTGGGGCCGATGACGGGACACGTTAACACAGTCGATGTTCCGGACATCGACGAATACATCCAGAAGGTGAAGGATGCCGGCGGAGAGATCGTTGTGGACAAGATGCTCATCCCCGGCATCGGCTGGCATGCGTATGCGAAGGACACTGAGGGAAGCCTCATCGGGATGATGCAGATGCTTCCTCGCGAGTAATCTCGTAAGGATGTCGGAAAGAGAGGTCTTGAACCAGGCGCTGGCGTATCTTCGCGAAGAAGTTGCGCCGCGCGCCCAAGAGATCGATCGGGATATTGAGGCTGTTCGCTGGGCTGTTCAGGGACTCTGCGACAGGAATCTGATGGCCCTGAAGCGGCCGGCGGAGTTCGGTGGACCCGAGCTGCCTGAGCCGCTCTTTCGGGAATTCCAGGAAGAATGCGCCCGCACCTCCGGCTCCCTCTCTTTCCTCCAAACTCAGCACCAAAGCGCCGTTTCGATGATCGCGCGGGGTGAGAATACGGGGCTGGCGGAGGAGTACCTGCCTCAAATGGCCGATGGGTCCAAGCTGGTAGGCATCGGCTTCAGCCAATTGCGAAGGCCAGGACCGCCCATCATGCGGGCTGAGCGCGTCGACGAGGGGTACGTGCTGGACGGCAAGGTTCCTTGGGTCACCGGCTGGAGCTTCTATCCGGAGTTCCTCATCGGTGCCACGCTGCCGGACGGGCAGGCGCTCTTCGCCATCGTTCCGCTGCCCACCACAGAGGTGGATGGAATAGCGGTGTCCGAGCCTATGAAACTAGCCGCGATGGAAACTGCGCTTACCGTATCGGTGGAATTCAGCCGATTCCTGGTGCGGCATGATCGCGTGGCGTTCATCCGCCCGACGGGCTGGATCCAAAACTCGGACATGATCAACATCGCCCTTCAGGGCCACTTCGCCCTCGGCTGCGCTCAAGCGGGACTCGATATCATTGCCAAGAACGCCGAAGCCAAGCCACTGCCCTTTCTCCGCGAAGCTTATGACCGACTAGCCGCCGAGTTGCTCGCCTGCCGAAGAGCGACTGCGGACGCGCAAACCGTATCGGAAGAGACAACTCAGGAAAGGCTGAACGTAAGGGCCTGGGCTATCGATCTCGCCGTTCGCTGCGCCCACGCCGCCATCACCTCCTCGAGTGGAGCTGCGAATTCTCTCGATCATCCCGCGCAAAGGGTCTATCGAGAGGCACTCGTCTACACCGTTTCGGCTCAAACGAGCCCGATCATGGAGGCCACTCTCAAGCGGCTGACGAGGGACTTTACCAGCGAATAATATTCGCGCCCCAAACGACGCCCGCCCCGAATCCGACGGTCATCACCAGCATCCCCTTCTTCAGCCGGCCTTCCTTCTCAGCCTCATAAAGCCCCAAGGGAATGCTCCCCCCGCTCGTGTTGCCGTACTTGTGAACGTTCGCAAACACTTTCTCGTCCGGCAGCTCCAGCCGCTTCGCCGCCGATTCGATGATCCGCATGTTCGCCTGATGCGGAACGAACAGGTCGATATCCTCGGCCGTCATCCCAAGCTGGTCCATCACCTTCTGGCAGGCATCCCCCATCGAGTTGATCGCGAACCGGTAGACCTCCTTCCCCGCCATGAACACTGTGTTCCGCACATCCAAATGCCGCGGATTACAAAGCGGATGCAGCGACCCACCCGCCTCCATGTTGATATGCGGCGCTCCCCTTCCATCGGCCATCAAAGCCGTGCTCAATACCCCGCGATCCGTATTCGTCTCCGCCTTCAACACCACCGCACCGGCGCCATCGCCAAACAAGATGCAAGTGGACCGATCCGTCCAGTCGACGAACTTGCTCAACACATCCACCCCGATAATCAGCGCGTTGTTCAGATTCCCAGACTCGATAAGCGAAGCCCCCACCGAAGTCGCGTAGATAAACCCCGCACAAGCCGCCCCGAGATCAAACGCTCCCGCATTCCGAGCCTCGATGCGATCCTGGATCAAGCAAGAGGTCGCGGGAAACATCATGTCCCCCGTCACGGTCGCGCAGATCACCATCTCCAGCTCTTCTGGAGCCATGCCGGCCTTCTCTAGAGCCTCTTTGGCTGCCGTCGTGCCGAGGGTACTTGCCGTCTCGTCTTCGGTGCAGATTCGCCGCTCCTTGATCCCCGTGCGCTGCATGATCCATTCGTCGCTGGTGTCGACCAAGCGCTCTAGATCCTCGTTGGTCATGACCTTCTCCGGCACCGCGTGGCCGATCGACTGCACAACAGCTCGCCTCACTTCAGCTCCCCCATTTCCGCTATTACGCTCTCGCGAATCGTATCTACCAGTCGATTTTCTAAACATCGTTGTGCCATCAAAAGGGCGTTCTTTATCGCCCGCGCGTTGCTGCGCCCGTGCGCGATAAGGCAGAGGCCGTTCAGCCCCAATAGCGGCGAACCCCCGGTCTCCGCATAATCCATCTGCTGTTTCAAGGGTGCCATCAGCGGCTTCATCGGCAGGTACATCCACTTCATCCACGGCTCTGGCCGCATCCCTTCTTTGATGATCTGCACGATCAGCTCGGCGAGTCCCTCGCTCGTCTTCAAGAACACGTTTCCCACGAACGCATCGCAAACCACCACGTCGCAAGGCTTCAAGTACGCGTCCTTCCCCTCGATATTCCCCGCGAACCAGGAGTGCTGCTTCAGGAGCTTATAGCACTCCTTCGCAAAGGCGTTCCCCTTCCCCTCCTCCTCGCCAATGTTCAGCAGGTGCACCGTCGGGTTCTTCCGCCCCATGATCTGCTGCGCATAGGCTCGCCCCATCAAAGCAAACTCCACCAGGTGCTCCGGATCTACATCCGGACTCGCCCCCGAATCCAGCAACACAAACCCACCTTGCTTGTTCGGCATCTTGCTCGCAATCGCGGGCCGATGCAGTCCCGGAAGCTGCCGCCATACGAGCAACGCCGTGGCCGAAACCGCTCCCGTATTCCCCGCCGAAACAAAAGCCTTCGCCTGCCCCTCCTTCACGAGGTTCGCGCCGACTCGAATGCTGCTGTCCTTCTTGTGCTTGTAGGCATCCAGCGGCTTCTCATGCATCTCGACCCATTGCGATGCCGCCCTGATTTCAATATTGCGAGGGACAATCGCGGGCAAATGAGGCTTGATCTGGTCCGGCGCACCGACTAGCAATAAGGGGCAATTCAACTGAGGAGCTGCGAGTAAAGCGCCGGCGATGATCTCTTGGGGGCCCAAGTCCGCGCCCATGACATCGAGCGCAATGCTCAAGCTTCGTCGTCCTCGGCGTGAAGGAATTTCGCGAGGCTCTCCAGGGGGTGATCCGAAACCGGCTCCTGCTTATCGATCCCGATCGCCGCCGATTGAGGGCACGGTCCCTCCCATCCAAACTCACAAAGGGGCTGAATCGGCAACGACAAATGGAACGCCTGCCGAAGCAACGCCTCGACCATCAACCAGTTCCCGTCGAACATCTCGAAAGGCTCGTCCGGAACCACCCGAGCGAAATCCTGCTGCATGAGCGAGCTCGGCACGCCCTCCACCGGAAACTGCTCGTCCAACTCGAATTCGATATCCGTTTCCACGGGGCCCGTACAACGAGCGCACTCCAGCACCACGCGAGCCTTAAAAGTTCCGGTGATCAGAAGCAGGTTCCCTGTGCTAACCGCCTCCAGAAACCCCTCGACAGGTTTGATCAGGTCGAGGTCCTCTTCCTCTGGTAGCTCCGTCGAGATATCGACGGCAAGCTTGCGGCCAGGATGCTGCAGGACATCGTTAAGGTCGAGCAGGTCGTCCCGTTTCATGATGTCGGGGCCAGTGTACCCCTCGGCCTAAACCTGAATCATGGACAGCGGGCGCTTCTCGAGCTTCCGCGCGATGCAGTCTTTGCTCGCCAGGTTGATGAGGTTATCCATGGTTGCTGCGTAGTGGACCTGGTCCCGCTCGATAGAGCGCCGCCCACCAAAAATTCCAATGGAAAAACCGATCGGATCCGGCTGCTCTTCAATCTTCAGACCGCCCATTCCATGCTCGATCCGGCGAGCCAATTGTTCGGCTTCGTCACGAGATCGTGTAGTGCAAATGACGAATTCGTCACCACCATATCGGACGAGAACATCGATATCCGGATCGATGAAATCTTTAAGCCGCGCCGAAATAATCTGCAAGACGTAGTCGCCTACGATGTGTCCGTATTTCTTGTTGTAGTGGCCAAACTCATCGAGATCGATGAACAAGATGCTGATGTCCTGCCCACCTCGCAGCCGCCCGATCCCCCACTCGCGGAGCCGATCGCTCCACCCGAGTCCCGTCAAAGGATCCCAAGAGCGCCCGACCTCACGCAACAGCATGGGTGTGTTGACGAGCCCCAGATACTCTTCTCCATTGAACACCGGCGCGTAGTCGAGATCGTAGGTCAGAAACTCCTGCGCGATCCTGCGTACCGGCGTGCTTGCCTCGAATCGCATGTGCGATTGCTGAAGCACCAGGCGGACCGGGACCTCGGGGTCCATGTAGAGGGCCATGCGGCAATCGATCAGCCCTAAGAACACGCCGGATTCGACAACCGCAACTGCTCTTGGGCCGTGAGGGCGGCAGTGTAGGCGCACATCTCCAATCTTTGCGTTAGCGCTTACGAGGGTGCGCTCGAGCTCCAGAGAAGAAATTGTCAACATGTGCGCACGCCAGTAACTATTAAAGCAGGCTTACCGCCGCGATGGTGTCGCTTTTTTGTGATCTTTTAGGCTTATTTAGTTTCTTCTGCAGATAAGGAACTTACGACAGAATCCACTACATAGGCCACGCCTGCGCTGGCGTCATTGCACGAGGGCAGCCTCTTTCGAAACTCCATCGTCCTGCTATAGGCTGTAGAGGGCTCTACGCCCGCCCAGCGAGCCACCTCCGTTTCCGGCAGGCCCGCCACGCACATCATGGTGTACAAAGCCAAATCCTGCCTAAGCTCAGGGCAAAGCACCGGAGACTCGGCTGCGGTCTTGATGATCTTGTGCTGCAGGTCCCACTCCGGGTTGTCCGAGAAAAACGCATTGAGCACGCCACAGGCTCGCAATGTGGCGCGAGAGCTGATCCAATCCTCGCCCGTGAGCCGCAGCCTCTTGAGCGCTCCCGAAAGAGTGCAGCCATTCCCGTGCATATGCCGCGCGAGTATTTGCACCAAATCTCGGCTCAGCGTGAGTCCGGAGGCGGAACTGAGCTGGTTGATGATCAAAACGCGCTCCTGAGGCGCGGGAACCGTAATCGAGGCGACGCTCCAATCGCGACTGCTGGGAAGGAACTGGCGCAACTGCCGGGTCGGCTTATCCGCAGTAAAGGAAAGCACGGTTGGGCGTCCACTCTTGATCCTTCGCTCGAGCATCACACCCAGCATCTGGCGAAGTTTGGGCTTTCCAAACACCTCCTGTACATCGTCCAGAAGAAGGGCTCGATGGCTATCCAGTCGTCCGGGGGCAGCGAGTGCGCGATGAACGTCGAATCGGGCCGCATTTGCGCCCATCCGCTGGTTCGTACGGGCGACGATCGCGTCGAGCAGATGCGTTTTGCCCCATCCGCTCGGCCCCACAATCGCCACTAAATCGATCAAGCCTGCGGAGAAGTGAAGGCCAGCCTCGACGGCATGCCCGTTGGAGGGGAGCGGAGCAAAGTTCTCAAAAGTGTGGGTGTCGCTTTGAGCGCAATCAGGAGATCGACGACCGCTCACACCCGACTCAGAAACGCTCAACAATCCAATGTTCTCCTAAAAGCTGGGCGGTTCCGACGAACCGGCCCCACGATTGCTCCCCCGCCGTTATTGTTCCAGCAGCAGGTGTGCGTCGTCAATGGTGTCTCTAGGCGCACCCTTAGCTTCGAATGAATGCGAAATACTGCGATTTGCTCAGGATTTCGCTAGAAACCTCCACAAGAGAATAGTTTTGCTATTTTAACTTATCCCCGGGTTTTCCCCATAGTTACGCCCATTGCTAAGCGCCGTCGACGAAACAACAGGCCCATTGCCGGGGCGAGGACCAGCAAAGTTGCGGGCTCCGGCACGACGTTGACAGTGACGAACTGAGAATCCACCACCATCGTGTGCGTGATCGGATCATAACCGGCTACGTCTATTCGGGCAGTGTGCGTCTCGTACGTGGCCATGTCATCGATCCGAAAGCTGAAGAGATCGCCGGTGTAGGTGCTGCCGGGGGACATCGACTCCTGATACACGTGCTCTCGAAAATCGGACACGAATCCGCTAGGGGCATAGAAGCCGATCCCCCAAAGCTCGATGTCGCGCTCGCCGGTGTACGTAAAGCTCCCGGTATAGAGAAGCCAATCGTTACGATCCGCGTCCCGCACCGGCTGGTCGATCGTGAGAATGATCCCCGCCGACGCGCTTGCGGCGAAAGCGATGGCGATCCAGATGGCGGCGAGTAAACGGACCATGCGTTTACGACTCTTGCAACCCCGCTACTGGTCCAAGAATTGGCGTCCTACTTTCGGGTTACGAGCGATGTGTGCCTCGATCTCCGCGACGGAGGGAGTGCGGGTGGTGACCGCGAGATAGCCACACTCCAGCGCGCCCGCCGCACTTGCGAACGCCAGGCAGCGGCCAATCTCCCAGCCGTGGTCGAGGCCATAGAGCATGCCTGCTCGGAAGGTGTCTCCTGCACCGGTTGAGTCGAGCATAACGGGTGCGGGAAAAGCCTCGTAGTGCCGAACCTTCATGGATGGAGAGCCGCAGAAGAGCCCACGCGCGCTATCTGTGAGGATGGCGAAGCACCCCTTTTTGTCCACCCACTCGCTGACCCACCGCAGGTTCGCCTCACGATCGCCTCGCACCCCCACCCAGTCCGTGCTGCATTGGCAGAACGCTCCCTCCAGCGGGTCGTCCTGCCGGAAGAAGTCCATCAAATACACGAGCATCCCACGCCGCTGAGCTTCCCGTGTGACCTGCCTCGAAACACCCGACATGTTCGGCTCTGCAGTGAAGAGTTGGCCTTCCTGGAATGGGATCGAGCTCAGGTCGAGCGCGGGTTCCATGGTCGAGAAGCCTCGCCCGAACATCGTTCGCTCGCCGTCGGGAGTTACGTAGATGTCGCACACGGGGGTTCGGCTGCCGCCTTTCGGGGGGACGGAGAACCCCTTCTCTTCGAGAAGCCGCTGGAGCAGCTCGGCGTCGGCTCCCATTCCGAGATCGTTGCTCACCAGTTCCAGATCGACGCCCCAATTCTTGAGCGCGAAGGCCGTGTTTGCCGCTTCCCCACCAAGGTAAATCGCTTCGCTCTCGACAGGGACGTAGCCTCCCGGTTCCGGAAGCCTCGCCACCTGCATTACACGGTCGAGACATACGGTGCCAAACACTAAGACCATCGGTGCGATAGCGTACCGGCGGTTACGCTTTGAGCCATGCTAATGGCTATGAGTCTCCGCGACCGTATCGCCTCCGTTCTTCCGCAGATCACCGAGATTCGCCACGACTTTCACCGGCATCCGGAGCTCGGCTATCAGGAGGTCCGGACCAGCGGGCGCGTGGTTGAGCTGCTTTCGGGATGGGGTGTCGAGCATGTCGCCGGCCTTGCGCGCGGCACGGGCGTGCTCGGCTATTTACCCGCCACAAACGATCCTGCAAATGCGCCGACGGTTGCTCTACGGGCCGATATGGACGCGCTGCCGATCAAGGAGGACACGGGGGCGGCCTATGCCTCCGAGCACGAGGGCGTCATGCATGCGTGCGGCCATGATGGACACACCTCGATCCTCTTGGGTGCCGCCAAGGTTCTGAGCGAAACCGAGCGGCCAAACAATGTGTTGCTCGTTTTCCAACCGGCGGAGGAAGGCGGCGCAGGCGCGAAAGCTCTATGCGAGGACGGGGTCCTCGATGGGCGCGTTCTCGGCAAGCCCGTGGACCACATGTTCGGCCTTCACGGCTTCCCTATGGGTCAGCTTGGGCATGTCTATACTCGAAACGGTGCGTTTATGGCGGCGGCTTCGGAGTTCAGGATGACGATCACCGGCAAGGGAACTCATGCGGCCTATCCTCACTTCGGCATCGATCCAATCGTTGTCGCAGCCCACATCATCACCGCCCTTCAGACCATCGCCTCGCGAGCGGTGAACCCGCTTGACTCGGTCGTGGTGACGGTCGGAAAGGTGGAAGCCGGAATGGCTCACAACGTCATTCCGGAGACGGCCGTTCTAAAGGGGACCTTGCGCGCCTTGAACGACGCCACCAACCAACTCGGAAAGGACCAGATCGGCCTCATCTCGCACAGCGTGGCCGCCGCCTTCGGAGCGACGGCCGTCGTCGAGTGGATCGGAGCGTATCCGGTCACGTTCAACGACCCCGACGCGACCGACCACTTCCGGGGAGTCGCGCGAGACACGCTTGGGGAGGAGTTTCTGCACGAGGAGGCGCATCCGACGATGGGGGCGGAAGACTTCAGCTTCTATGGGCAGCGTGTGTCGGCGTCTTTCTTCTTTTTGGGGCTACGAGGCGCTCACATGGAGAGCTTTCCAAACCTGCATGCGCCTCAATTCGACTTCAACGATGGCGCGTTGCCGGTGGGAATTGAGATGATGTGTGCATTAGCGCGTTCGTAGCCGTAACGCCGAAACTCTCTGCACGTTTCTTGCGTATCGACTGAAACATTGCTGTTCAAATAAAACCGGCACAACTCTGATTGAGTTGAGCCGGTAGGAAGTGGCAATGATTGCAGTTACGAAAGCATCTTAACACGGATTCCTTGGAAATCCAAGGATTATTTGCCGTGGCTTTTTTGTGCCTGCGCAATGCACTCCCTCGAGAATGCGTCGACGGCTGCCCAAAGGGTGGGCGCGGTGTCTTTGGGAATGATCTCTAGCATTTTAAGCGCTTCCTCGGCGTATTTGCGGGTTCGCTCCTGCGGTCGGGTGCGGCTGGACTCCCACAGATTCGCGAGGCGGTCGGCCAGTTTGATCCGTTGCGCGTCGGGGTGCATGTGGGCGATGTCCTCCAGCAGCATGGCCGAGTAGTGGTCTTCGCTCTGCTTCGAGGTCCTGCGGGTCAGTTGGACGACTAAAAGCCTGACTTTAGGGCCGAAGCGTTCTTCGAGCTGTTCGGGCGTGACGTCGGTGTCTTCCAGCGTGTCGTGAAGCACGGCGGCACAGAGCGCGTCTTCATCCATGACTCCGCCGATCAGACGGACCTTGTGCAGCACGTCGATGAGATGCACGAAGTATGGGAGCGGATGGTCGCCTTTGCGGAGGTGCCCCTCATGCGCGTCCAGGGCAAATTGGATCGCCTCCTCGAGCTTCGTCTTGGGCATCGGATCATGGACGATACCCGGCGGCCTTAGTGCTCTAGTTGCTGGTTCTCCTCAGCCGGAGGTGTCTGCAGCTCGGAACGGGCAAGCTGGTCCAGTCGCAGCTCCTCGAGGACCGAGTCCATCTTCGAGGAATAGTCCAACCTTTCGGTGAGAAGTTGGTCTCGAGTGGCGACCTCTTCCAGCCGATCCCCGAGCTCGATGAGCGCGCGTATGGCGGTGTCGATTTGTTTGCGGGTGGCGTTGACGCTTTCGGGGAACTTGTCCAGAGTCGCGGACTGGTGAAGGATGTCTGCCATTGCCTCGTCCGCAGCAGCAATTGCCGTTGGGCCGAGCTTGGACAGCGTTCCCGCTAGTGCCGGCGATTGGACGATGCCCGAGATCCGGTTGTACTGCTCGGCGGCGACGTCCAGGAACGCGATAACTTCAGGGCTCACCTCCGGTGCCGGCCGGGAGAGCATTCGGAAAGACGACTCTCCGTTGTCCCAAGCGATGCGACGAAGGGTTCGGCGGGTGTGCTTGCCCATACCGAAGCCGAGTCCCATTCCGCGTGAGCTCATGGCGAAGCCGCCGCCTTCTAGCCAACCGAGTCGACGCCTGACCAGCTTCAGGAGAAGGCCTTTGGCCTCTGGAGAGAGCCGCCAGTCGACCGAGCCCATGCTGCGAAACATCCTCCTGACGACCACCGAAGTGGTGAACATGACCGCACCCGCTGCGAGCATCAGGGTCATGGCAGGAACCGTGTCCCGGCTCGCGCCGCCAACCGTTGCCATAATGCCCGCAGAACCGACAAGCGAGAGCAATCCGCCCATCGCGGACTGGATGAACGTGATGCGCTTGTTGACGAGCCCGAGGCCGATTGCGGCCCGGTTCTTTAGAAAGCGGTCGAGTGAGGAGTCTGACGCCACGGTAAGTTCTACGGTAGTTGATACCCGCGAGTTGCCCTTCGGTTCGGATCGCTCGCTGCGGTGGCGCTCCAAGAAAAGCCTCAAAGTTTTTCGTAGAGTTGGTTGACAAACAGTCGTTTTGATCCCTATAGAAGTAGGGGCGCTCGTTGGCGGGACCTCGTTCCCGGGCCAACTGCAACCTAGGCAAAGCCCGATTCCGCCCGGTGAAACGAGGTTTAAGCTTAGGTAGGTGCTTAGGTTGGCTCCGTTTGCTAACCTATAGCGATGGCAAAAGCCTACATCGGCCTCTCCGGCTACTCCTACAAACCCTGGCAGGGCGAAGACCGCTTCTATCCGGTTGGCCTGAAGCAAAAGGAATTCCTCCCCTTCTACGCAAGCCGCTACCCGGCGGTGGAGATGGACGGGAGTTGGTACAAGACGCCTACCGAAGAGGGAGTAAAGCAGTGGATCGAGGCAACGCCTGAAGGATTCCAGTTCAGCTTCAAGCTCCACAAGCGCGTGAGCCATCTGGGCCGGTTGAAAGAGGAGACGTACGACGCCGTTCACTACATGCTGAGGAGAATGCTGCCGATGGCAAAAGCCGGAAAACTCGGCCCCCTGTTCGTGCAGCTTCCGCCTAACTTCAAACGGAACGATGAGCGGCTGGAAGGGTTCTTGGCCGCGCTACCTCACGACTTTTCGAACGTGAAGGAGCTCGAATGCGAGCCAGGACTCCGTCCGCGATGGGCCATCGAATTCCGCAATGAGTCGTGGGTTTGTCCTGAGGTCGAGGAGATCATGCGGCGGCATAACGTGGCATGGGTGGCGTCGGACCGCGACGAAGCCAAAGCCGACCGAAAGGACACCGCAGACTTTCACTACATCCGCCTCCGCCGGATGGACACCACCGAAGAAACCCTCAAGGAATGGGCGCGCTACTTCGAACTGCAAATAGCGAACGACAAAGACTGCTTCATCTACTGCAAGCACGAAGACGACGGCTCGCCATGGGAATGGGCGGATTTCCTGCTCAAAGAGCTGGAAAACCGTGGATAATGGCGCGGTATGGCTGAAGTTGATCCGAAGGTCGTTTCACGCTTGATGAAGAGGCAGGCAAAGCTGGGACTCAGCGTCGCCGCTGTCTTCATCCTCCTCCTCATCGGCTTGCCCCTGCTAAACCTCTACATGCCAGAGCAGATGGCCCTCCGCATCTTCGGCTTCACCTTCACCTGGTTCTTCCTGGCCGTGCTGTTCTATCCAATCACATGGGCACTGAGCTGGCATTTCGTCAAGAAAACCGAGCAAATCGAGCATGAGCAGGCAGAGGAAATGAGAGCCGAGGGCCACACCCAATGATCCCGCTCCTCTTCGTCATCGCTGTCATTATCGCAACCATTTGGCTTGGCATTGCGGCCACAAGAAAATCGAAAACAGCCGCAGACTTCTTCGTAGCGGGGCGATCGGTAAGCGTCTTCTGGAACGCCAGCGCGATCTCCGGCGAGTACCTCTCCGCCGCCTCCTTCATGGGCGTCGCCGGGCTGATCATGAAGAACGGTTACGACGCCCTTTGGTATCCAGTGGGATACGCCACGGGTTACCTCTTCCTTCTTCTGTTCATCGCAGGCCCGCTGAGAAGATTCGGCGCCTACACGATCCCCGACTTCGCGCAAGGCAGATTCGACAGCCCAACGTTCAGAAAGGTAGCCGTCATCTTCGTGCTCTGCATCGGCTTCTTCTACACGATGCCGCAAATGAAGGGCGCCGGCGTAACCATGATGTCGATCCTGAACTGGCCCTACTGGGTGGGCATCCTCATCGTCGGCTCGGTCATCACGTTCAACGTGGCGATGGGCGGCATGAAGGGCATCACGATCGTGCAGGCCTTCCAATACTGGGTCAAAGTCTTCGCCATCGCCGCGCCATTGTTCATTCTTTTGAACGTCTTCGGAGGCTACGGAAGCGCCGTGGGAGCGAACACGAAAACCAAAGGCGCGCCCCGACTTGGCAAGACCATGGACATCAAGATGAAGGGTGCCAGCGCGTATCCGAACAACGCGATGTCCTTCTCCGCTGCAGAATCAACGAAGGTTACGTTCCCCGAAGGTGCCACTATTTCAAAGATTGGCAGCGTGCGAAAGCCGGAGCTTGGCGAGCAGCCGATCGCACCTGCGGATTTCGTGGTCACTCCCGAGGCAATCTCTGTCTACACACCCCTTCCCACGGACAGCAAAGGGAACTTTCAGATACCAAAGGGTTGGGCAATCGAGTTTAAGCCGGTAGTTGTCAATGTCGATGGGGCGCCGCTTATAAAAGACGGCAAAGAGGTGAAAACCGGGGCCAAGATCGAATTCGCGGAGCCAGTCACCGTCCAGGTTGCTCGTGTCGAAAAGTTCGGCGACCTAAGCGAAGACAAGGGTGCAATCACCCCCAACGCTCCCGCGAATGAAAAATGGGTCAACCCCTTCGGTCCCCTCAGCAGCAAGCACGGCTATCCGTTGCTGTACACCTACTCCCTCATCATCGCCCTCGTCTGCGGCACCGCCGGCCTGCCACACATCCTCGTACGCTTCTACACAAACCCTGACGGCAGGGCCGCGCGCCGGACGACGCTCTGGGTCATGGTAATGCTCGGCGGCTTCTACGTCTTCACGCCGATCTGGGGAGCCCTGGGCCGAGCCTTGATGCCCCAGCTCTACGCCTCCAACGCCACCGACACCGTCGTAATCAAGCTCCCGACGATGCTCCAAAACGAGCTGCTCGGCCAAATCCTCAGCGGCATCACCAGCGCCGGAGCGTTCGCCGCCTTCATGTCCACGTTCTCCGGCCTCCTCGTCTCGATGTCCGGAGCCTTCGCCCACGACATCTACGGTCGAATCCTCCGCCCTGAATCTACCAATGAGCAGCGGATGAAGGCTTTCAAGGTTGCCGCTATCGGAGTCGGTGCCGTCTCCATGCTCCTCGGCCTCATGGTCGAATCGTTCGACATCGCCATGATGGTTGGGTGGGCGTTCGCCATTGGCGCCGCCTCCTACTTCCCCCTGCTCCTTCTCGGCTCCTGGTGGCGCGGACTAACCAAGTACGGAGCCGCCTACGGCATGCTCCTCGGAGGCCTCCTTTCCTTGGTCGCCATCGTCTGCTCCATGCTCCTCGACAAGAGCATCCTCAAATGGGAAGTCTCCCCACTAACCAGATCGCTCATGGAGCAACCCGCCATCTGGGGCGTCCCTCTCAGCATCGGAATCATGGTTGCCGTGTCCCTGGCGACAAAGAACACCATCCCGGCTGATGTGGACATCAAAATGTTACGGCTTCATGCGCCCGAGGAGCTCGGCCTCAGTCGGAACTATGTGGATTGATCCGCATCCATTGATTCGGCAGCGTGCTTGATGCCCTTCAAATATGCAACGTTCGAATGATCCTTACTGCGATCGGCCTGTTCTTTCATAGCGATGAGGTCGTCGAGAGATGCGTAGCGTATGGGCACGCCTTGAAAATCGTCGCAAATCGAGCGTTGGTAGAGCCCCTCAAAGGAATCGACGCCTGAGAGTCTGATGATGAGATCGACACGGCCCGCATCCGTTTCGAGCAGCGTCCACGGACCGACGATGCACTTTTCGTCGAATTCGAACGGAGTCTGCCCCTTCCATCGAAGAGGGCGCGGGTTTAGAGGAGCCAGCGCACTCGCAAGATGCGCCCGGTTTTCCGCATCATAGTAGATGGCGAGATCGCAATCGTAGGTGATGACAGCGCTGCCGTGCATGACCGCAGCCATGCCGCCGATCATCACGTACCGGCAATCGTGGTCAGCGAGCAGTTTGAGGATTCTGGCGAGATCGGGAATGCTCTCTTGCACGCTTTAACCAAAGGACCGATTCGACGCCGCGACGATAGCGCTCGTAGCGCTCAAAAGGCGTGAGCCTGCGAAGCTCGCGGATTTGCTCCAGATCGACGCCGTTCTCGTCTTGAACGGAAGCGAAGATCTCCTTATCGCCGGGCTGTAGCATCTTTCTTATTCTACGACGAATCCCAAGGAGTCGTGGGTTCGATTTCGCCTCTCAGGAACGAGCATCAGTATATAGCAGTCGTAGACCCGGGGCGGGTTCTTGCCGTTTAGATGCAACTGCCCTTCCCAAGAGGTTTACAAATTGAAGTTAAGTGGATTAGGCATGATCGTCGTCGGCGCTTTGGCGTTGGCAGGCTGCGGCGATAAAGGCGTCGTCGGAACAAGCGCGGAGCGCGCTCAAAAGATCGAGGATCCGTACCCGGCCAAGGTCGAGCGGCGCGATCTGGTTGGATACACGCTCCTTCAGCGGCCGCTCCTTTACGTGCCACCGGAGTCGCAAGCAGTCGTCTATCCGAAATACCGCGCCCCCGTCGAGCAAGTGATGGCTTCAGTTGGCCAGCAAGTCAATCGCGGCGAGGTATTGATCCAACTCAGCTTCCCCAACGCCGAGGCCGCCTATGCGCAGGCTCAGCAGGATGTGAAGGCAGCGGAAACGGCGTACGCGAATGCCAAGAGCGAGTTCGGCGAGCCTGTCCGTCAGGCGAAATTAGCTCTTGAACAAGCTCGCAAAATCGAGCGAGACCTTCGGGCAAGAACCGACCCCACAGGCGATGCGTCCGCCGCCGAAGAAGCTCGAATGCAGCGCGAGGCCGCTGAACAAGCTGTTCGCGAAGCCGAACGGGCAATGGTCTCCAATGCTTCTGCCTATAAGGATCAACTCGAACTTGCGCGGCAAGCCATGCAAGAAAGCAAGCAGGGCGTCAAACAAGGATCGCTGCGGGCACCCATCTCCGGCACGATTACGGTGATGAACGTTCGAGCAGGAGACGTCGTCGGCGAGGACAGCAAACAACAGCTCGTCAAGATCGTGAACCTCGCCGATATCAAGATCAAGGCATACGTGCCTTCCGATATGTCCGCGAATCTGGTGGTCGGGAAGGAAGTGACCATGGCGTTCAAAGAATTGGCAAACCGCACTTTCGATGGCAAGATCAGCCGCGTGTCCGTCGTTCCCACGGAAGGTGGGCAGAGCGCTCGAGAAATCACAATCGATTTCCGCAACGACGAAGGACTTGTGAAGGAAGGCTTCACTCCGGACTGGGCCGGCGTTAAGGTCGGACAGGTGAAGGACGTTCTCACGGTGCCACGCTACGCGGTGGATATCGACGCCACCGGCAAGCCGACGGTGAAAGTTCTTGAGGACGAAAAATGGGTGCCGCGTGTGGTTGAGACCGGCATGAGCGACGGTAAGTACATCGAGATCAAGAAGGGGTTGAAGGAAGGCGAAACCGTTCAGGTGACGCCAGAAGAGAAGCTCAAGCTCTAAGCGCCCGTCAAGAGAGTCACGCGAGATAAGCTCTGCGCATGACTCTCTTTCCTATTGCTGCGCTCGCATTTGCAGGAAGCCAGGGCACGTCTCTGGAGCGCTACATGTACCCGATGGCTAAGGCAATGTCGTCTCCGCCGGTCGTGGTCGACGTGACCGACTTCCCCGAGTCTCAACCTTGGGGCGACGCTGCCAAGCTGATCGTCGAGCAGTGGTTTCCTGTGGTCAGCTCGCTCTTGGCAACCGAGGATTACAGGCCACCCAAGCAGCTCAAGCTGGTGATCAAGAAAGAGATCAGCGCTCCGGCATGGGCGACTGGGGACACGATCACGATCAGCGGGAAGTGGATCACCGAGCATCCGGACGATTTGGGAATGGTAGTGCATGAGCTGACGCACATCATTCAGGCGTATCCAAACAGCCGCAAGAAGCCCGGTTGGCTGGTCGAGGGAATCGCGGATTACATTCGGTGGTGGCGCTATGAACCCGAGGCGCCGCGGCCACGGATCAATCCCGAGAAGGCGAATTACACCGACTCTTATCGCACCACCGGCTACTTCCTCGCGTGGGTGTCGCGGAAGTATGACAAGCGGTTGGTGCCGGCTCTGGACAGAGAGCTAAGGAAAGCGGAAGACCCAATGCCGGTTTTCGAGAAGCTCACCGGGAAGGACGCGGCCGCTCTGTGGAAGGAGTTTATCGAGTCGAAGCCATGACAGTGAGCGCATGCGAGTCGTGAAGAACGACATCCATGCGGTTTGGCACAAGCGCAGAATCCGTCCCGAAAGCACGTTCAATCCCCGAAAAGACGGATATGGGCGGGATTTAGGGACGAAAGCTCAATAGACCGATCTCATCTTCGCCAGCCACTTGTCCGGAGGTGATGCCTCCACGGATGGAGGCACTACGGTGTATGATTAACCTTATGGTTGATCATCAGCTCGACAGGGTGTTTCATGCACTCTCGGATCCCACTCGCCGATCGATGCTCCGGCGGCTTGCGCAGAAGGAGCGGACTGTCACTGAGCTTGCGGACCCGTTTATGATGTCTCTCGCTGCGGCTTCGAAGCATGTTCGCGTGTTGGAGAACGCTTCCTTGATCAACCGCACGGTTAAAGGCAGAGTGCATATCTGCCGCCTCAATCCAAGACCGTTGGCAGAGGCGGACGAGTGGCTGCGGTTCTATCAGCAGTTCTGGGAGATGCGGCTCGATGCCCTGGAAGACCTGTTGAGGTCGGAGGATCGAGAATGAGCGAATTTGGCGTTGTGCTGAGTCCCAGCGAGATCAAGTTTGAGCGGCTGCTGCCCGGACCCATCGAGCGGGTTTGGAACTACTTAGCGGATTCGGAGATGAGAGGCAAGTGGTTTGCCTCGGGTGAGATGGAGCTGCGAGAGGGTGGCGCGGTCGAGCTGCGATTTCAGCACGACAACCTCTCTCCCACCAAGGAGGAGACGCCGGAGAAGTACAAGGGCATGGCAAACGGGCACATCAGCCACGGACGCATCACCCATTGCGATCCGCCGCGCCTGCTGTCCTTCCTGTGGCATGAGGAGAATGGCGATGATACGGAGATGACGTTTGAGCTCTTGCCCAAGGGAGACGAGGTGTTGCTGACGCTTACTCACACGAGGCTCAAGAGCAGAGAGGAGATGCGGAATGTTGCCGGCGGATGGCACAGCCATCTGGCCATCCTCGAGGACAACCTTCGTGGAGTGACGCCGAGGCCGTTCTGGTCGACTCACGCGGTGATCGAGGCCGAGTATGAGAAGCGGCTGGGTTGAGTGTGTCAACAAATTCGCTTAGGCTCCAGTCAAATCCTTATCTGGTCAACAGAGGAGGCAATAGCATGAATTGGGACGTTGTGAAAGGTAACTGGCTTCAGGCCAAAGGCAAGATGAAGGAAGAGTGGGGCAAACTGACGGACGACGACTGGGATGTGGTCGAGGGCGACCGCGACCAGCTTGTCGGGCGGCTTCAGGAGCGCTATGGCTGGGCAAGGGACGAGGCTGAGAAGCGCGCGGATGCCTGGGCACAAGCGTATCGGGCCTGATGACAAGCTAAAGTAGTAGGCGATGCACCGGCTCGCCGTCTATCCCGGATCGTTCGATCCCCCGACCCTTGGACACCTCGATGTGATCGAGCGTGCTTCGCGCATGTTCGATCGCCTTATCGTGTCGGTCGGCCACAACTCATCGAAGAACAACCTGCTGAGCCTCGAGTGCAAGTTGGAGGCTCTTAAGCAGAGCACGGCGCATCTGCCGAACGTCGAGGTGGACAGCTTTTCCGGTCTGCTCGTCGAGTACACGCTCTCTCGAGGCGCAAAATCGATCGTTAGGGGCTTGCGGGCGACCTCAGACTTTGAGTACGAGTTCCAGATGGCGATGGTCAACCGCCGGCTCAGTGACGAGGTGGACACCGTTTTTCTCATGACCAAATGGGAATACAGCTACCTCAGCAGCTCGATCGTGCGAGAGGTGGCCCAGCTTGGCGGCGACTTTAGCGAGATGGTGCCGAAGCAAACCGTGGAGATTCTGCGGAAAGCGCTTAGCTCCGCAAAGTAGGCCGGGTGCCGCGGAAGTTTTCGTCTTGCGCATAGGCCTGCTGAGCCAGACGGGCCATCACTGCTGGGTGAGGCACGAGCTGATCGCCCTCGATGTGCTGCACGTCGGCGCGAGAACTCGCTAGGGACTCGCCCACCAGCTTGGACCGCGTGCATCGCTCCGCTCGGACATCGATGCCAAGAAGGCAAAGCACGCGCTCCTCATCCATGACGGCCTGCATCAGGCGCATAATGCCGGCTCGGTAATCTTCGTTCCCACGCGTCCGCTCGCACTCGTCGAGAGAGAGGTGCGATGCGGCACCCAGGGTTTCGCCCATGTTCGCGTAGCGTATGCCCCTTACAAGCAGTTCGAGACCGATCTCATCCGGATGATAATCGCCGGTGGAGGCGGCTTCGGCAGGCAACCGGATATCGATCACGTGCGTAACGCCGTGCTTGCTCAACTGGTCGAGAAACTCAGTTGACTCCGTTTGTCCGTGGCCGATTGTGTAGACGCGCATCCTTTTCGCAATAGCGTACAGGAAAGACGGGTGAATCGCTTCGTTTACACGCGCAAACCCCAACTAACTCGTACTTATGCTGTATTCCACATCTCGGCTGAATTGGCGACAGGGTTTTTGCGGTGTTTGTGCTGGCCGAACCCAGGTGCTGGATTCTCGGTCAGTGAATGCGAAATGGGGGAATCATTCACGCTTGACCAAGGGTTACCGACTCCTGCGCAGCATCGACGCGTGTTGGTGACGGGCGCTGCCGGCAACATTGGCTCGTATTTCACAGAACACGCGCACGAGCGGTATCAGTTGCGACTCATGGTGCGGCCCGGTGATGACGTCTCGCAGATCGAAGGCAAGGGCCAGATCGTGACGGGCGAGCTGAGCGATCTGGATTTCCTCAAAGAAGCCTGCGCGGGAATGTGTACCGTACTGCACCTCGCGGCTGATCCCAGCCCGGAAGGGGTATGGGACAGCATGCTGGAGAACAACATCAAGGGCACCTACAACCTTTGCGTGGCGGCAAAGGCGGCTCATTGCCGACGCGTCATCTATGCCTCTTCGATTCATGCGGTGTCCGGATACCCGGCTGATGTGCAAGTGAAGCCCACTGATCCGGTCAATCCAGGCGACCTGTACGGCGTCACGAAATGTTTTGGCGAGGCGCTGGGGCGGTACATGGCGGAGCAGGAGGGGTTGAGCTTTATCGCCGTGCGCATCGGCGGCTTCCAGCCTCTGGAATTTGCCGAGAAGCCGGAGGGGCTTGGGATGATGGACGCCTGGGTGTCCCGGCGAGACCTGCATCAGCTCCTTTGCCGGTGCATCGACGTCGACAACGTGCGATGGGCAGTCGTACACGGGCTGAGCGACAACCGGTTTAAGCGGCTCGATATCTCCTTTGCGCGCGAGCTGCTCGGATATGCGCCGGTGGACGACATGACCGAGCTCAATCCGAAGCTGAAAGACCTCGATCTCGATGAGACCGTGCAGTCCCATAGTCTCGCCGACGGGAACAAGTCTGGGCTCCGGGCGGAACTTATATAGACGTGAACAAAGAACAGAAGACGACCAAGCAGGGCAAGAGCCCTTCCGGAACCCCGATGGAGACCTCGACGCCGACGGGTCACGAGGAGCTAGGTGCCAACTGGGTGGCCGAACAGAAGAAGACCGATACCCCACCCGATAAGCTGCAACCGAAGCGAGAAACGCACGAGCGTAAGCAGTTAGAGCCAGAGCAGCCGCTGAATCCGAAGCGCAGTAAGAAGTCTAGACCCGACTAAGCTCTTGCCTGCTGCGTGTTTTGAGCCGGTTTGAACTCGTGCCGGCACCCATCGCAACGTGTGCGACCAATCATTTGTTCGAAGAAGCCGAGTGTTTCGCCACAGCAAGCGCACCGGCCATCGTTCATCATGGCTTCGTAAACTCGTTCGAACTGTTCGTTTACCCGGTCGCTCGGTTGCATTTGAATTCTATTCCACACCTAGTGGAGATGTTGGGTTAGATAGTCCTTCTGCCTTACAGGTTCTGGCAATTGTCATCATCTTTGGGTCCTTGGTCGGAGGGAGCGGCTACAATGACCCGATGCTTCCGCGTTTGCAGCGACTGCTTGGAGCCGACGGCAAGTGCTTCGACGTCGCCATCGACCACGGCTTCTTTAACGAGCGATCGTTTCTGAGCGGGATCGAGGACATTCGCAAGGCCATCGCCGTTATCGTCGATGCTGCACCCGACGCTATCCAACTCCCCGTCGGCACCGCACCGCTTCTGCAAAGCATCGTCGGCCCCAAGCCTGCGCTGGTGCTCCGCACGGATGTCGCGAATGTGTACGGGAAGGAGCTCCCAAGGATGCTGTTCAGCCGTCTGATCGACGACGCGGTCGTGCAAGCAGTGAGGCTGGATGCCGCGTGTGTGGTCGTCAATCTGCTGCTGCTCCCCGATCAGCCGGAGCTGCATGAGGCGTGTATCGAGAACATCTGCAAACTCAAGCCTCAATGTTTACTCTACGGAATGCCGCTGATGATCGAGCCTTTGGTGATGCAGTCGAACGAGAAGGCCGGGGGCTACATGGTGGACGGTGATATCGACAAGATTCTGCCCTTGGTGCGCCAAGCCGTCGAGCTCGGAGCAGACGTGATCAAGGCTGATCCTACCGACGACGTCTCAGAGTATCACCGCGTCATCGAAGTCGCCTGCGGAGTCCCCGTACTCGTTCGAGGCGGGGGCCGTGCTCCGGATGAGGAGATTCTTAGGCGAACGAGAGCATTAATGGCGCAAGGAGCCAGCGGCATCGTTTATGGCCGGAACGTAATCCAGCACGAGGACCCAGCAGGAATGACTCGGGCTCTGATGGAGATCGTGCACGGGCCTCAATCGAGCTTGTAACGAACGTAGCAGATCGCTACCAGGAACAGCTCGTCAATTGGTTGGCTCGCCAGGACCCGCAGCTTTGGATCATCGACCGTGTCGGTAAGAGCGCCGAGAGAATCAGATTCGTGGCCTTGCGCATAGCTGTCGAGGGCGGCCCTGAGACCAGGCTTCCGACGCAGCAGGGGCGCGAGCATCTCTGCGATCGCGGTGTCCCGCTCCATCCCGTCTTTGAGCAAAAGCTTATACGCCTGCTGCTCAACCCCTAGCCTGATGGCAACTCCGAGCAGGCAACGGCGTCGCGTGATGATCGAGTGACAGTTGGCGGCTTCCGCGAGAATCAGAGGAATGTCCCGATCATTGCCAATCACACCCAGAGCATAGGCTGCCTCACTCGAAGCCTCGTCGGCAAAGGCTGCAATCGAGTCTCGCAGATCGGGGGCGGCTTCTTCGATAGCGAGCTCGGAAATGCCCTCGGCAGCGGCGATGCGAACGCTTGGCAGAGGATCTTTGAGTGCGTCGCGGAAAACCTGTGCGGCGTCTCGTGCACCCATCACGCGCAGAGCCTGCAGGGCGGCTCGGCGAAGATCGGGATCGTTTATGTCGCCCGCCGCGTGCCTCAGCGCGCTCTCAGCATCGGCATTGCCCGGCCCCGCCACTTTGCCAAGAGCCCTTGCCGCCGCACGCCTCAGCAAAGGACTCGGATTGCCGAGCATCTTGCAAAGGGCTGGAACCGCTTCGTCATTTCCGAGCGCTCCAAGGGCCTCGATCGTCTCCTCTTCAAGCAGGTCGGGGTGCTCTTCGATCTGGTGGATCAACTCGCCAGCCGCACGAGGGTCTTGCAGGCGGGCAACCGCCATGGCGGCTTGCCGACGGACGGAAGGCAATGGATCGTGGAGCGCCTTGATAATCTCGTCGGAGGCGATAGAGACTCCGCGGGAGCCGACCTCGTGAATCGCCTCCGCCCGTTCTTCGCCGCTCCCGGTGCGTTGCAAGCTACGCATCGCACGCATATTGCGCGGAGTCATTCCGCGAAGGCTGGACAGCGTCTCCTTAACCGTCGCCGCCCCCTTCTCCTGCACGCGAAGCAGGAAGAACATCGCGAAGATTCTCAGCACGATGGCCGAGGTAAAGACGATCTTGTAAGCAAGTGGCACCTCGAGGCTGTGCCTGAGCGCGTTCATCAGCGTGGCTCCGGCAAGCGGTGCGAAGCCACCAACGAGAGCGGTGACCGTCAGGCCCGCGCCGATGTAATTCGCGCGATCCTCGGGCTTCGCGGTTGCCAACATCAGATTGAATTGGCAAAGCGCCACGCAGCCCCAGATCGCTCCCATGAACACATGCGCGCCGATGAGGAGGATCGCGTTGTAGAGGTCATGGCTGGGAATGGACAAGATCCATGGCAGCGGGTTCGTGGCAAGCAGTGTCCCGACCAGCATCAGCATCGGCTTGTTGCCGTACTTGTCCGACAGGAACCCCCAATAGCGCGCGCTCAGCACGTTACCGGCCGCGAAAGCAACCACCATCGCCTGGATCACCTTGAAGTCCAGCTTGAGCGTTTCGAGAGCGTAGGCGACGAAGAGGTTGCCGGCAAAGACCTGGCCGAGCGTGAAAAGGCCGAGGAACAGGAGAACTTTGCAGAACTGCCGATCCCGAAACGGATGGCTGATCGCCTTGATCCCTTGCATCAGGTTCTCTCGAACCGGATGCGACCGCGGCACGTCGCGCATTCGCATGAACATCGCCAGGCTTACTGCAGCGCAGAGAAACGCGATGCCGAAAACGAACGCAAAGCCTACGCCTTCCTGGTTGGCGCTTCGAAAGTAATCAAGCACGAACGCGCCGATCAGACCGACAGCGGCTCCAACGGCAGCGGCAATTGCGTTTCGCTTCGCGAAGAAGAATCCACGAGAGTCGGCGGGGACCATCTCGGCAAGCCAGTCGTTATAGATTGAGTTCACCATCATGCCCGAGATAGAGGCGAGCAGGACGCAAACGGCGAGGAGGGTCAGGCGCAGTTCGTTCGCAAACGGGAGAAAGATCAGAAGAATCAGGGGCAGATAGAGTGCCCGCGAGAAAATGGCTCCCGGAAGAATAAAGCGCTTGTAGCTCGGGAACCTCCGCCCCCAAATCGCGCCGGGGATTTGGAAGAGGCCGACGAGGCTGGGGATGGCCGAGACGAGGCCGATCCAGAGGTCCTTGCCGCCGAGGTGCTGGATGAATCCGACGATGAATGCGCCGGTGACAAGGGTGGCGAAGGCGGTTGCGAAGGCAACGTCGACGTTGGCGATACGAAGGCTATGCAGCACTTCCAGCCGGTTGGGCGGCGTCAGATGCTCTTCGTTCCCGCGTCCACCCATCCTTCTATTCTGAAGGGAGTAGGGCCCCAATGTAGTGCCTCCATCCGTGGAGGCATCTCCTCCGGCACCCCTTAACCTTGCCACGGAGGAGATGCCCCCAGGGATGGGGGCACTACGTTTGGCGGATGGACGTACAATGTGCAAAGAGATGGGCAAGGTGAGCCGGGTGGATGTGGGGTTGCTGATCCTCCGGATCGGCTTGGGGCTGTTGTTTCTGTTTTACGGCTCACAGAAGATGTTCGGGGTGTTTGGCGGGAAGGGCTATTCGGCGCAGGTCGAGTCTTTCATAAGCGACGGCATCCCTCCCCTTCTCGCGCACCTCGCCATCCTCGCTGAGTTCATGGGCGGTCTCGCGATCCTTTTAGGGTTTTTCACTCCTCTCGCCGCGTGCACGCTGGCGTGCGTCATGGCTGTTGCGACCT
>JBGGMI010000177.1:0-19698 GCA_041288075.1 Fimbriimonas sp. | reverse complement strand
TCTGGAACGGACTTCTTCGCAAAGGTCTCCAAGGAGTGGCAAGCCCCCCTGGACACCCTCAACACCCCCAATACTCGCAAGGCAACTTTCCGAATCGGATTCGTGCTCGGACGGGACGGTGGTGGTCTTCCGCCCTTGGCGACGCTGACGAAATGCTTCCTCGGCGGCAAGCTAGGCTCCGGCAAGCAATGGCTCTCGTGGATTCACATCGAAGACGTAGGGAGGATGTTCTGCTGGGCCATCGAGTCAGAGGCGCTCGGGCACTACAATGCCACCGCACCTCATCCGGTTACGAACGAGGAGTTTATGGCGACTCTAAGAGAGCAGTTGCACCGCCCCTGGTCTCCACCCGCTCCCGCCTTCGTACTGCGGCTCCTCGGCAAGGTGATGGCCCCCGACCCCTCTCTCGCACTCATCTCCTCCCGCATCCTTCCCAAGCGCGCGATGGAGGAAGGATTTGGCTTCGAATTTCCAGACCTAGAGTCGGCTATGAAAAACTTGCTGCAATGAGCAGCAGTTAGAAGCAAGTTGTCCTTACACCTCAACCCCTTCCATGCCAACATGAGAAGGTGAGTGATTTTGCTGCTACCTGGCGTTTAGTGCGTGGCCGATTTGACGATGCCGTGTCTGGCCTTTCTCAAGAACAGTTGAATTGGCGCATGCACCCCGGTTCGCTCACGCTGGGCGAGATGGCCGTGCATGTCGCGGGGGTAGAGGTGTCCTTCGTCTCACAGTTGCGCGGAGACGAGCTCGATGCGGACGCACAAAGACTGAAGGCAGCGGCAACCGATGGCGTATTGAATGAAAAGCCGTTCCCCTTTTCCGAAGAAGAGCTGACTCCCGACTTTGTAGCCTTGGCACTGGCGAGGGCGAAAGCATTTGCCGAGCCCGTAATTGAAAGTCCAACTGACGAAATCCGTGCGCGCCAGATCGTGAGTGCGTTGGGCCCCGTAATCGACGGCACCGGAGCCTTGGCTCGTTTGGCCTATCACCCCGGATACCATCAGGGGCAAGCTCACATGATCCGAAGCGCCCCCGATTTCCCGACCGCATAGCGCGTATGTGGCCCTTCTCCAAGCGCACCGATCCGACCGTTGAGCTGTGGCAATGGTTCACGCGCAATTGCCGCCGATTCGAAATGGAGGAACCGGATCAGGAAGCCTATCGACAGCTCACATCCCTTATCAAGGGCGTTGATCGTGGACTGACCTACGAGATGGCGCATGGAGAGACGTGGGAAATCGCCATTAGCGCGGACGGAATGCCTGAGTTGATACCGACGGTTAGGGCTGTGGTCGAGCAAGCGCCGGCGATCAATGGGTGGAAGGTGCTCGCCTTTCGCCAGGCGAGCACCGTTCCACCGGTGATAACCGTTTTCGACCAGGAGCTCACGCCCGAGAACGTGTTCTTTTCGGTCGAGGGGGCCAAGGACGGCGTCTCGGACTTGGTCCTGTACATGCCAGGCATTCAAGATGAAACAACGTTCGATATGGTGGGGATGGCATCGACCTTCGGCCTCACGGAGCAAGGCTACTTCCGCCACATGGCTCATTGCGCGATGCTCCTCATGGAAGCGCTCATAGGCGAACACGCCGTCATGACGCGAATCGGCGAGGTTGAATACGAGTCTTCGGAGGGCATGCCAGAAGGAGCGCGCCCCCTCGCAGAGCTGCCCTCAGTCGTCCACGCCGTTGTGTAAGATATGGCTCGATATGAGCATTACAACACAAGGAATCGATGCCCGCTCCTACCTTAGCGGGTGGATGCAGGGCCTGATGGGCATGTACACCAAGGACATGAACGCCATCCCGGACGAACAGTGGACGAAGACGTTTGGCGGCTGCACCAGGCCGGCCAATGAGATCACTGCCGACGCGTTCGGCTTGCTGGTCTTTTGCACGCGTTGCATGCAAGGCGATGTGCCGCAGAGCTATGGTGACGAAATGCAGGCGATGGCTACGGTGATGGCAGACAAGGCAGCCGCGGGCGAGCAGATCAAGAAGATTTGCGGAGACTTCTGCGCTGCTCTCTCTTCTGCGAGCGACGAGACGCTCAACGCAGAGGTCATGCCGCCCTGGCAGATGCCCACTCCGCTGTACAGCCTGTGCCAAATGGCAGTGAGCCATGTCTGGTATCACGACGGCCAGCTCAACTACATCCAATGCCTGCTCGGCGACGATCAGGTCCACTGGATGCACGACTAGCAAAGTAGTGCCCCCATCCCTGGGGGGCATCTCCTCCCCAAACTCGAGCCGCGGGCTGCACCGCTAGACGCACCGTGCTACCGCCACAATGACCCCCTGTAGAGCAGAGTAGCGACGGCAAAAGAGGCGACAATCACCACTGCCCGGAACGGAGTCTAATCAAATGGCCGGGGTGCGTGAAGCTTCCGCAGGCAAAGCCTGACTCCTGTGACCTGCAACAGGTGCCTCAGGTGCTGCACATCTAGTGCAATTCATGCCGGCTTCGGCACTACCAATATCCCACCCATATCTCACCTCAGGTACTAACTAGTGGGTTTGCTCACGTGTGGCGACGCTGCAGTGATAACTGCTCGTACCAGAAGAAGGCTCCCTCATGTCGGTAATTCCTCCCGGAGACGCGGAAGCGATCCAACATTTGCCGGAAGCGGTAAGCGTGCACAAGTTCTAATGGGAATGAGAACATATCTCGATGCTCGAGTGCTCGTTATTGACGATGAGCCCGGCAACGTCCGATTGGTGATGGGCCTGCTTGAACTCGGCGGCTATGTCAACGTGACGGCAGAGACCGACTCGGCGAGGGCCGCACAAGCATTCGAGTGCTATCAGCCGGATCTGGTCATTCTCGACCTCCATATGAGTCCCAAGGATGGATTCTATGTGCTCCACGAATTAGAGGGTTTGATCCCGGCAGGGGCTTACTTACCAGTGCTTGTTTTGACGGGCGATATCTCGGCGGACACAAAGGAGCGAGCGCTCGCGGCGGGCGCAATGGATTTCCTGGCGAAACCGTTCAACTCCACCGAAATCTTGCTCAGAGTCCGAAACTTGCTGCACACCCGAACTCTCTATCTGGAGCTTCGTAACGAGAGGGATGGATTGGAGCAACGCGTTCAGGAAAGAACCGAGGAGGTTCTGCTGAGCGAACGGGAAGTGGTCGAGCGGCTGGCGAGGGTAGCGGAATTTCGGGATGACGCCACCGGTGAACATACCAAGCGAGTCGGCGAGGTGGTACGTCAAATCGGAGCGGACATGGGTCTCCCTGCCGAGCAAGTGGAGCTCATGGCGCGTGCTTCCCTTTTGCACGACATCGGGAAGGTTTGCATTCCGGATGCGATTCTCTTGAAGCCAGGCAGGCTGACTGCAGCAGAGTACGAGTGCGTGAAAGACCACGCCGCTATCGGCGGCGAGATTCTGAAGGGTAGCCGATCGAAGCTGCTGCTCATGGCAGAGTCCATTGCCAGGCACCACCACGAATATTGGAACGGCAGCGGGTACGCGGGACTTGTTGGGGAGGCGATTCCATTGGAGGCGCGTCTTACTGCAGTAGCCGACGTGTTCGATGCGCTTATGAGCGCGCGCCCCTACAAGGAAGCGTGGCCGCCTAACTTAGTGCTTGAAGAGATCGCGAGCCTCTCCGGCAGCCACTTTGACCCCGCTGTTGTGGAATCGTTTCTGCGTGTTGCTCCCAGTCTCATGACGCTTTACGAACAGACCAATCCAGCCTCTTGCATTTTGAGGGATTTTGTAACTAAGGGAGCGCCAAGCAGGCTTTCTCCATTCGTTTCGCTCGACCCTATTGTTCACGCCAACCCAGAGCCCACTGCTCTGATGGCAGGCAAGGCATAGGAACACCCATGAAGCATAAGCTCTACTCTAAGTCCCTCACGGGCATAAAGGGATTTGACGAGATTACCGGCGGAGGACTGCCACGTGGCAGAACCACCCTCCTTGAAGGCGGACCAGGTTCCGGCAAGACGATGTTCGCCCTCCAGTTCCTGATCAACGGAGCAAGGGCTAACGATGAGCCCGGCATCTTCGTTGCTTTCGAGGAGTCGCCTGCCAGGATCGTGGAGAATGTTGGAAGCTTCGGCTGGAATGTAGAAGAGCTGCTCGACAAGAAGCTGCACTTTTTGGACGCACGCGTGTCTTCGGACATGGTGCAATGCGGGGAATTCGATCTGAGCGGGATGCTAGCCGCGCTTGCTGCCAAAACTGCACATGTGGGAGCTCGCAGGATCGTGTTCGATGCCCTCGACATCTTCTTGGCCTTACTGCCAGATGAAGCATCTCGCCGACGCGAGGTGTACCGGCTGCACGACTGGCTCCTGGACCAAAAGCTTACCGGCCTCATAACAACTAAAGGTGCCGAGGGAATTGCGCCAAGCATCGGCGAGTCTTTGTCCTTCATGCAGTTCATGGTCGACTGCTCTGTGGTTTTGAATCATCGTGTGAACTTGGGTGTTTCTCAACGCAACCTGCGCGTTAAAAAGTTTAGAGGTTCGGCTTTTGACGAGAACGAGTCGCCCTTCGTCATTGGCCGATCTGGGTTCGATGTAGCCACCGCCTGCACAGTGAGTCGTGCAAACGAGAATGTAACTTTTGAGCGCGTATCGACTGGTGTTGAGCGGCTAGACACCATGCTTGGCGGCGGATACTACCGGGGCGCGAGCGTGCTCATAACCGGTTTTCCCGGCACGGCAAAGACCACGATCAGCGGCGCATTCGCGGAAGCGGCGTGCTTGCGCGGGGAACACACGATGTTCTTCAGCTTCGATTCTGACGGTGCAGAGGTAATTAGAAATTTAACCTCGGTAGGGATCGATCTTCAAACTCACGTGGACAGCGGCATGTTGAGGATGGTTTCGGCTCGGAGTATCAGCGGCAGCGCAGAGACTCTGCTCGTCCACATCAAGACGCTTGCAAGAGAGCATGAAGCGCGGTGCGTCGTGATCGATCCGGTTTCGACCCTTGCGAAAGTGGGGAACGAGCTGACTGCCCACGGCGTGGCGGAAAGGCTCATCGATTGGTCCAAGGCGGATGGGACCACACTCGTTTGCACGAGTTTGCTGGATGAAATGAACGGGCAGTTGGAGGGCGGCACGCCGCTTCAAATCTCGACCATTGCCGACACGTGGATTCACCTCAACTATCTCGTTCAGGCAGGTGAAAGGAACAGAGGCCTTTCAATCGTGAAGTCGAGGGGTACCGCCCACTCCAATCAGGTGCGGGAATTGGTCTTGAGTGATGACGGCGTAACGCTTGCCGATATCTACACGGCGGGTGGCGAAGTCTTGATGGGCACGATGCGATGGGAGAAGGAAAGCGCGGAGCGGGCAAGGCATGAGATCGCTGAGGTGGCCGAAGAGCTTCAGCGGGTTAGCCTCGACGCTCAGGAGGCGGTTCTGGAAGTACGAGCGAAATCCCTCCAAACGGAGCTGCTGGCCAAGCAGGTTGAGAAGCAATTGCTGGCGCGGACGAAACGCAGCCGCGAAGGCGAAATGACCCGGGGCAGGAGCCGTCTCCGAGAACTTAGGGGCGCTGACGAGTCGCACGAACTTCCGGAGGAGCAAGCTTCGTGAATACAACTTTCCAATTTCGGTTGTTCGTTGCGGGCGACACGCAAAACTCGTCACAAGCGGTAGCCAACCTCAACGAGATTTGCGAGAAACATCTTTCCAGCGACTGTGAGATCGAAATCGTCGACGTCTTTCTGGAGCCAAAGAGAGCTCTTGAGGACGGTGTTCTTATGACGCCGATGTTGATGAAGTTGGGACCCGGCCCCAGCAAGAGAATCGTCGGCACGTTGAGCAAAACGGAGACTGTCCTCCAAGCGCTCGGGGTCGGATGAAGCGTCTGTTTTCCCCGGATGCGGCGACGGAAATCCAGACTCTAGTCGACACGCTGATACAGACCGAAGATCGACTCGAAGAGTTGACAGCCGGCGAGATCGACACGGTAGCTGACGCTACCGGGCGCACGTTCTATTTGCGCCGCGCCCAAGACCACCTTCGCGACAGAGAAGCAGCTAAACAGTCCGCGATCATGGACGCCCTACCCGCCCATGTGTGCTTACTCGATCAGAATGGCACGATTATCTCAGTCAACCAGGCGTGGGATTCTTTCGCCGCAGCCAACTCAGAGTGCTTCACCGACTGTGGAGTGGGCACTAACTATCTCCAAGTCTGTGACAACGCCAAAGGGCCCGATTCGTTCGGAGCGGATCGCGTGGCGGCTGGAATTCGATCCGTCATGCGAGGCGACGAGCCGACTTTCACCATGGAATATGCCTGTGATTCTCAGTGGGAACAGCGGTGGTTTCTCCTCACAGTCACACCTCTGGTCGGAGTTCCGGCGACTGGCGTGGTCATCATGCACGTGAACATAACCGACCGAAAGCGATCGGAAGTCGCCCTGCACCAGATGGCCCAACGCACGGAGCGAAAGGAACGGTTGCTAAATTCGGCTCTCTCCTCGATGAGCGACTTCACTCAGGTTTATGATCGAGAGGGTCGAATACTGTTCGCGAATCAGCCGCTTCTGAACCAGTGGGGCCGTACGCTCGAGGAAGCAGTAGGCAAAGACTTTACCGAATTGGGTTATCCGGTCGAGCTGGCCGAACGGCTCCAGCGGCAAATCAATGAAGTGTTCGAGACAGGAAAGCAGATCGTAGATGAGACGCCGTACACGGCACCCGATGGACAGGAAGGCTTCTACGAGTACATCTTTGAACCCATTTTGGCATCCGATGGAAGTGCCGATCTCGTAGTCGGAACAACGCGAGATGTCACCGAACGCAAACGCATTGCCGAGAACTTGAGAACAAGCGAGGCGAGGATGGCGGTAGCCCAGCATGTGGGAAGCTTTGGCAGTTGGGAACTGGACATCAGCAAACCGGATTCGATGCCTACGCTTACAAACTGGTCTGACGAGATGTACAGGATCTACGGCCTCGACCCAAGTGGCGATGTAGCAACCGGCGAGTTGTTCTTCAGCATGGTTCCGGAGGAAGAACACGAGTACGTCAAATTGACCGTCGAGTCTGCAATCACACACGGCCAGCCCTTTTCGTTCGTCCACCGGATTGTTCGCCCAGACGGACAGGTGCGGTTACTTCAACAGGCAGCACAGGTCTTTCACGACGAGCGCACCAAAGCTCCAAAAAACATGGTCGGAACAGCCCACGACATAACGGAACGCAAGCTGGCTGAAGAAGCCTATCGCGATAGTGAAGAGCGTTTCCGACTCATGCTCGAAAACGTTCAAATGCTCGCGATGATCCTGGATGTCGACGGGCACGTGACCTTCTGCAATGACTTCTTGCTTTCCCTGACAGACTGGAAACGGGAAGAGGTCATTGGCTGCGATTGGTTCGCCCTCTTTGTTCCAAGGTCGGACCGCGAGGAACGGAAGGAGCAATTTAACTCGCTCGGCGTGACAGGACTTGCCTCACAATACGAATCCGAGCTTTGCACGAAGTCCGGAGAAGTTCGACGGGTGGATTGGAATAGCGCCATTTTGAAAGATAGTTCTGGCCGGGTGACCGGCATTGCCTGCATCGGCGAGGATGCTACTGCGCGTAAATCGCTCCAGGAGCAGCTGCTGCAATCTCAGAAGATGGAGAGCCTAGGTTCTCTGGCTGGCGGGATCGCTCACGATTTCAACAACCTCCTCACCGGCATGCTCGGTTATGCGGAGCTCGCACAGCTTCGTCTTCCAAAGGACTCGCCGGTGCAAGCAGATCTTCGAGAGATCACCCGTTCGGCCGAGCGAGCCGCAAAGTTGACGCAGCAGCTGCTTAGCTTTGCACGTAAGGAAGTCGTCTCCCCGCAAGTAGTCGACGTTAGCGAGCTTGTTAACGGCTTGGCGAACCTGCTCCAGAGGCTTCTCGGATCCGGAATTGATCTCGTCCTCCGATCGACACCAGACCTCGGCCGGGTGCAGATCGACCCTTCCCAGATGGAGCAAGTGCTGGTCAACCTTGCCGTAAACGCAAAGGATGCGATGGCCGGAGGCGGCGCACTCCTGATCACTGCTTCGAACGTGGAAGTTGAGGGGGTTCGTCAGGTGCGCGACGGCACTCTTCAACCGGGAGAATATGTGTTGATCTCGGTCACGGATACCGGCTGTGGCATGCCAAAAGAAGTTCAGGCACGAGCCTTCGACCCTTTCTTTACGACGAAGGAAAAGGGGCGGGGCACAGGGCTTGGGCTCTCAACCTGCTATGGAATTATTTCGAACAGCGGCGGACACATCCTAACCAGCAGTGAGATCAACTTCGGGACCACCTTCGACATCTATCTGCCTCGCGTGGCCGCACCGCTCACGCTCTTAGAGGCCACCGCAGCCGTATTCGTCCAGGGAAAGGGAGAAACTATTTTGCTGGTCGAGGACGAGGACACGGTGCGCTTGCTCGTTTCTTCGATCTTGGAAGGGGCAGGCTACAAAGTGCTCTCTGCGACTGGCGGAGAGGATGCGCTTCGGATGATCAGGTCCTTAGCGGATGTCATCGATGTCGTGATTACGGACGTGGTCATGCCCGGCATGACCGGGCCTGAGCTCGCGGAGATTCTAGAGGCGGAGTTCCCAGGTGCAAAGGTTCTCTTCATGTCCGGCTTCACCGATATGGAGCGGCTTCCGGAACCGACGACTACTCGTCCGAATGCCTTTTTGCAGAAGCCTTTTTCGCCGGTGCAGCTGTCGAGCAAGGTTCGTGAAGTGCTTGAGTACGACGGCAGCGGCCCTTCTCTGCAGCCTCTTGGCAGCGCACTAGCTGCATAACGTGGTGCCTCCATCCGTGGAGGCATCTCCTCCCGAAGGCAAACCAGAAAGACCCGCACCTCAGAATGGTGCGGGTCTTTTTCCGGAGGAGATGCCTTCACGGATGAAGGCACTACTTCTTATCTTCTCGGTCTAAACCGGGCGTTCATGTTGTCGTCGTCGCCTCTCTTCGGGAAGCCGTCTGGCACTTGGGGTGCTGACTGCTCGGCCTGAGGAGCTGGCGAGTCGGATCGCTCGGGGCGTGGGCCTCGGTCTCGGTCTCCGCCGCGGTCTCTGCCGCCACGGTCGCCACCGCGATCTCCGCCACGGTCTCCGCCTCTATCGCCTCCGCGATCTCGGCCGCCGTATCCGCCGCCGCCGCGTCCGCCGCGATCGCCGCCTCGGTCTCGTCCGCCGCCACCGCGTCCGCCTCGATCGTCACCTGAGCCAGGTGCGGGAGGGGTTGCGGTCTCGTTCTCTTCCAGGGTCGGTAGATCCTGCTTGATTCCGAGAGCGGTGAGGTTGATTCGGCCCATGCCGTCGACCTCGTGGACGACCACGTTGAGGATGTCGCCGATGTTGACCACGTCTTCGATGCGCCGGATGTCCTTGGTCGTGATGTGCTCCTTCGGAACCATCCCTTCCTTGTTAGGCATGAACTCGACCATCGCGCCTCGACCCATTATTCGGGTGATGGGGCCGGTGAACCGGGTTCCAACCGCGATGTCATCGGTGAGGCCTCGGATCATGGCGATAGCCGCTTCGACCATCTCCTTTCCGTTGCCGCCGACGAGCACTCGGCCGTCCTGCTGGATGTCGATGCTGGCTCCGGTGGTGCCGGTGATCTTCTTGATCACTGCGCCGCCTGGTCCGATGACCGCGCCGATCTTCTCTGGGTTGATGTTGATCGTCACGACCTGCGGAGCGCTTGATCCGACTTCCGAGCGAGGCTCGGAGATCTCGGCTTCCATGATGTCGAGAATCTGGAGTCTGGCCGTCTTCGCCTGTGACAGAGCCTGTCGCAGAACGTCGTCGGGAATTCCTTCAAGCTTCGTGTCGAGCTGCAGAGCCGTGATGCCCTCTCGGGTACCTGCGACCTTGAAGTCCATGTCACCCGTGAAGTCTTCCAGACCCTGGATGTCGGTAAGAACCTTGAAGATCTTGCCGTCGGACATGAGGCCCATCGCGATGCCGGCGACAGGCGCCTTGATCTTGATGCCCGCATCCATCAGCGCGAGCGTGGAGCCGCAGACGGAAGCCATGGAGGTGGAACCGTTCGACTCGAGACACTCGGAGATCAGGAGCAGGGTGTATGGGAATTCGGGGTCTTCTACCGGAACGACCGCTCGCAGAGCTCGCTCGGCAAGTGCGCCGTGGCCGACTTCACGTCGTCCGACTCCGCGCAGGGGTCGCACTTCGCCGACCGAGTAGGGCGGGAAGTTGTAGAAGTGCATGTAGCGTCGCGGCTCTTCGTCCTCGAGTCCGTCCATCGTCTGGGCGTCGTTCGGGAGCCCGAGGGTGGCGACGGTCATGACCTGGGTCTGTCCGCGGGTGAAGAGGCCGGAGCCGTGAACTCGGGGAAGAAGACCGACCATGGCTTCGATCGGGCGGAGCTCGTCGAGCTTTCGTCCGTCTGGGCGCTGATCCTTCTTGATAACCATCTCGCGGACGACGCCTTTGGCGACTCCGTCGACGGCCTCGAAGAGCTGTCCGATGAGCTCAGGCTGGCCTTCATATTCCGGCTTCAGCTTCTCGACGATCTCTTTGGCGAGGTCGGTGAGCGCGGACTCTCGAATGGCCTTGTCCTTTCCGGAAAGCGCCTTCTCGATGTCCTTCTTGTACTTCTTCTCGATGTTCTTCTTCAGATCCTCATCGACGAGTCTCAGCTTCGGCGAGCGCTTCGGCTTGCCGGCGATCTGACCGAACTTCTCGAATTCGGCAACGATCTGCTTGATCGCGTCGTGAGCGAACTTGAGGGCGGCGACCATGTCGTCTTCGGTGACCTCTTTCGCACCCGACTCAACCATCGAGATACTGTGCTTGTGGCCAGCAACGATGAGGTCGAGATCGCCTTCGCGCTGCTCGGTGACGGATGGGAACAGGATGAACTGGCCATCGACCCGTCCAACTCGCACGCCGGCAACCGGGTACTTGAAGGGGATGTCGCTGACTGCAAGGGCTGCACCGGCGGCGCAGATCGCGAGCACGTCGGGCGGATTATCCTGGTCGACAGAGAACGGCATGCAGATGACCTGCACGTCGTTTCGCAGCCCCTTGGGGAAAAGCGGGCGCAAAGGTCGGTCGATGAGGCGGCTGGTGAGGACTGCCCGTTCGCTGGGTCGCCCGCCGCGCTTCATAAAGCCGCCAGGGATCTTGCCTACGGCGTATTTACGCTCTTCGTAGTCGCAAGTGAGCGGGAGAAAGTCGATGCCCTCTCGCGCGTTTTCGGACATAGTCGCTACGCCGAGGACGACGGTTTCGCCCATGCCTAAAAGGACAGAGCCGCCAGCTTGTTTGGCGACTCGACCGGATTCGATAAAGAGGGTCTTGCCCCCCACTTCGAATTCGTGGGTGTGAATATTCAAATGTGCCTCCGATGCTTATCGGGGCTTAACTTCGCGGATGCCGAGTTTCTTGATCAGCTCACGGTATCGGACGACGTCCTTGTTCCGCAGATATCCCTCGAGCCGGCGTCGCTTTCCAACGAGGAGAAGCAGACCGCGACGGCTGTGGAAGTCTTTCTTGTGCGTGCGAAGGTGGTCCGTTATCTGGAGGATTCGGGCTTGCATAATCGCAATTTGGACTTCGGTAGAACCTGTGTCCCCGTCTTTGGTCGCGTTAGCGGCGATCGTGCTTGCTTTAATTTCTGGATCCAGCGGCATGTTTAGAAGTGTTAAGCCTCGTTTCTTGTCTTCGAGGCGGGGCGTCTGTAGCCGCTCAGTGCAACTCTCCGTAGAGAATTCCAGTCAACGGCCGCTCGCGTTCCTGCCTCGGGCGATATGATACCTGAAACATCCAGCATAGATAAGCCGACACTCCTCGCAAGGAGAACCACACGAACTTCGTGTACACTCATGATATGAAGAACGTGACCATCTCCTTGCCCGATAACGTTCTGGAGGAGCTCCGACAAGAGGCCAAGGCGGAGGATAAGTCCCTGAATGCCTGGTTGCGGGAGGTGCTTTCCGCTCACGCCAGCCGTAACACGGGATGGTTCGATGATCTGCTGGCCACCGTCGATCGAGTGGCTGCCATAGAACCAGCGGGCCAAGCCGAGCCGTGGACCTGGAATCGAGAAGACATCTATCGCGAGCGCCTTGACCGATACAAGGGCGGAAAGTGAAAGGAGCGATTTTCATCGACAGCAATGTCTTCCTTTACGCGATAGATGGCTCCGTGCCAAAAATGCAAGCGAAGGCCAAGGCTGCGCTTGCCGAGGTTGGACCCTCTTTCACCACCTCGATCCAAGTGCTGCAAGAGGTGTTCGTCAATGCCGTAGGCAAACTGCGCAAACCACCTCCAGACGCAAGGGAGTTCGTGCAGTCTATCGGTCAAGGAAAGGTCGTGCGCCCCGACCAAAAAATGGTGCTGCAGGCAATCGACACCTCAGAACGCAATCGAATCTCCTTCTGGGACGCCATGATCATTGAAGCCGCTGTGTCCGGAAAATGCTCGATCTTGCTGACCGAAGACTTGAACCATGGACAAGTCGTTCGGGGCGTGAGAATTACGAATCCGTTCCTGGACTCCTAACCATAGGTCGGCTTCTGTGGCCATCCGGGTGGTGAATCCTCGAAGTCCTCTTGCCGTCCGTAGGGTGTCATGTCCAGCAGGGAGTAGGAATCGGTCCAATCCTCCATGCCTCGAGCGTAGACCGAGTAGGTGTGATAGACGTCATCTCCCAGGCGAAAGAAGACACTGTCACCGTGTGCCTCTCCCTCCACATCCGGAGCGGGCTTGTAGTTGTATTCAGGTGGCGCTACGTTCTTGTCGATCGTGGCGTGAAAATCGTAGTTGAAATCGCTCCCGAACGACGACACCCAGTTGACCGTCCAACCCTTTTCTGCCTTGTACAGGTTCAGTTTTTCCAGCGGGGCTCTCGAGATGAGCGTGAAAGTTGTGTTGCGTTCTCCGAGCATTGACAGGTCTCCCAGCGCGTCGACGAATCCTGTGCATCCTGGGCAGCCTTTATCCCAGGCTGGATCGAACATGAAATGGTAGACGACGAGCTGGCGCCGGCCTTCGAAGAGGTCTTTCAGCGTCTTCGTTCCGTCGTTGGTCTGGAAGGTGTACTCCTTCTCGAGTTTCACCATCGGCAGCCTCCGTCGCCTCGCGTTGACTCGGTCCTTTTGCTTTGTCAGTGCCTTTTCTTCGGCAAGCAACTCAAGGCGATGCTTGCGCCATTCCTCAGGGGTGACGATCGGGGGATGCGGAACGTCCATGTTGCAAGTTTAGCCTTCAAAGAGCTCGCACCTGATCAGCCAACAATCCATATGCTTGTCCTTTTATAAAGGCACGTTTATCATGCATATGCGATCGCGCCTAGCGTTTTCGCCAATTGGCAAGATTGTCGTAAAAGAGATACTGCTGAGCCCAACCGGCCAGAGGACCGAAACGGGACCTGAGGACCCCTCCCGCCTCCACATACCTCGACTCAGTCAGCGATTTCCCCTCCCACTCGGGCCGATAGAGGCGGACAACCTGCTGCCATAAATGCGTATCGATCGGAACCGCTTCGGTGTGGTTCAGAGCGAACAGGGCGATGCAGTCCGCCAGCTTGCGCCCGATGCCTTTGATCGTGAGCAGTTCCTCATGAGCCTCAGGATAGGGAACTGCCTTCAGCGCGTCCAGCCAATCGGGCCCCTTGCCGAGCACTTGACGGGCCGCTGAAGTGATCGTGCCTGCCCGGTACCCAAACTTCCGCTCCCGTAGCTCAGCCTCAGGTATCGCCGCAATCGTCTCTGCACTGGGGAAGAGGTGGATCGGGACGGCCTCGATCTCGGCCACCAAGGGGCCGTACGATGCGAGCTGGCGGACCATTTGAGTGATTCTCGCCACGTTATTGTTCGGCGTGCAAAGGAAGCTGAAGAACGTTTCTTCGGTTGCCGTTGGCCTCATCACTCGGAGACCCCGCATAGCTCCCAGGTAGGGCTCCAGCAGAGGGTCCTTCGCACGAATCTCGTTCTCGATCGCCTCGGCATCCCAATCGAGACGGAAGAGGGACCAGAAGGCTTCCCAGGTGGCATTCGACCGGACCCGGTGCTCTGAGTCCGAGAGGATTTCGACTAGGTAGAAGTCTGGTCCGTCGACGCCGAGCCATCTGCCGTCGGGCAACTCTTGCCAACGGAAGACCTGTCCGCTTGAGACGCATAACTTGAGGTCCAGTCGGCCGGCGGGGAACTGCACTAGGAATTCGTTCACGGACCCTGTCCCCCGGCCCCTCTCCCTCGGAAGGGGGAGGGGATCAAGGCGGAACTCATTCTCGGACCCCCTCTCCCTCGGAAGGGGGAGGGGAGTTTGGGAGCATTTGCAGGAACTCATCTTCTGTGAGCACTTTCACGCCGAGCTGCTCCGCCTTTGCCAGCTTCGACCCTGCTCCCGGCCCGGCGACAACAAAAGATGTCTGCTTGGAAACACTGCTGGAAGACCTGCCCCCGAGCTTGCCGACAAGCTCTTCCGCGTCCTCGCGAGCCATTTTTTCGAGCTTGCCAGTGAAGACGAAGGTTTGTCCCGCGAAGAGATCGCTGACCGGTCCTTCAGCTTCCGTTGGAGCAACGCCTAGGGAGAGCATTTCATCGATTAGCCTTTGGTTGTCGGGCTCTTCAAACCATTCCTGCAGCTCCGCGGCGGTTGCTGGGCCTACGTTCGGGATAGCGAGGAAGGTCGCGTAATCAGCCGATCGGATTGCCTCTAGAGTGCGCAGCTCCTGGACGATCTCCTGTGCGCCCTTGTCGCCGACGCCTCGTATCCCGAGGCCGAAGAGCAGGCGGGGCAGCGGGCGCGTTTTGCTCTCCTCGATCCCGACAAGCAGGTTGTCCACCGACTGGTCGCCAAGTCGCTCCATGTTGATCAAGGTATCGCGGTGGTCCTTCAGACGGTAAATCGACGCAACGTCGGTAAGTAAGCCCGTCTCTAGGAACCGATCGATCAGCTTCTCACCTAATCCTTCGATGTCCATGGCTTTCCGCGTGACGAAGTGCCTGATCTTAGCGGCTACCTGAGCGGGGCACTGTTTGTTCGGGCAGCGGGGGACGACCTCGGAGGCTCTACGCGCCAAAGCGGTGCCGCACTCGGGGCAGTGCGTTGGCTCCTGCGGCCGGGGCGGATCGCCTACGCGTTTGTCGAGCACCGGGCCGACAACCTCCGGGATGACATCGCCGGCGCGCTGGACGATCACCAAATCTCCTTCGCGCACATCCTTCCGGGCGAGGTCTTCATAGTTGTGCAAGGTGGCTCGCGTGACGGTTACGCCTGCCACCTGCACGGGTTCCAGATCGGCGACGGGCGTGACGGCACCGGTGCGGCCGACCTGAGAAAAGATGCGGTTGAGGCGGGTGAAGACCTGTTCGGCGGGAAACTTGTAGGCAATAGCCCATCGAGGTCCCCGCGCGGTGAAGCCGAGGTTTTCCTGGAGATCGAAGTCATTGACCTTGATCACCACGCCATCGATGAGAAAGGGAAGTGCCGCCCTCCTCGCCTGCGTGTCGTTAATGAAATCGAGCAGGCCAGAGACGCCTCTCACCACATGGGCCTCCTCATGCACTGCGAATCCGAGCTCGCGGAGTTTGGCAAGCGTTTCGGACTGGGAGGAGCCTAAGCGCGGGCCTGCGCCAAGGCCGTAGGCGAAGAAGCGTAGCTTCCGCTTGGCCGTGAGCCTGCTATCCAACTGTCGAAGTCCACCCGCCGCCGCGTTGCGCGGATTCGCAAGCACCTGCTCACCATGAGCCGCTCTCTCCTTGTTGAGCGCTTCGAAAGCGCTCTTGAACATGACCACCTCGCCGCGGACCTCTACTTCCCCGGTCATTTTTTGTTGGGTGACGTAGGGGATTCCACCGACCGTGCGGGCGTTCGGCGTCACCTGCTCGCCGGTGGTGCCGTCTCCGCGCGTGGTGGCGACTTGCAAGACGCCATCCAAATAGGTCAGTGAGAGCGAAGCCCCGTCAAACTTCAGCTCGACGAAATACTCAACCTCTTCGACACCGCCCAGTCCGCGCCGTACGCGATCGTCGAAAGCCCTCAGTGTTTTTTCGCTAAACGCGTTATCGAGCGAAAGCATCGGCATCTTGTGCCGATAAGTGGGGAAGCGGGAGACCGGAGGAGCACCGACCCGCTGCGTGGGGCTGTCCGGGGTCTTCAGGGACGGGTCAGCCGTTTCGAGCGCTAGCAATTCGTGAAACAGGCGGTCGTACGTGCTGTCGTCGATTTCCGGCGAATCGAGCACATGGTAGAGGTAGTTGTGCCGTTCTAGTTCAGCCCTAAGCTCAGCCGCGCGGGAAGCAGGATCCATCGCGCTGACAGGATACCGAGACGCTAGTCGCCCAAGCCGCGGCTTACGAGCTGCGAGATCGACTTCTCTGCCTGGCTCTCGCTGCTGCGAGCGCGATTACGCTTCCGATAGGTCCGCTTCCGCGCCTTTGGCTTAGGAGCCGGAGCCATCTTTTGCGGCCGGTAACCCTTCGTTGCAAGTCGCAAGGGCGTTGACGCAACTGAAATCGAGGGACCTGTTCGCACAGTGGGGTCGGATGAGGAGTTGAGGATCTGCGAAGCCACTCCCAAGCCTAGTAAAGCGCCGAAAGAAAAAATGAAGAAGGCAAAGTACCGCATAAAACCGCCTCGAAAAGAGGGATTACGCCCTATGACTGCAGCAGTATCGCAAAAGATCGCTGAATCTTCATGGAATCACCATACAATGGATCAGAGGCCGCAAAAGCGTCCTATTGGAGCTCTATATTTATGATGAGATGGATAGTGGCTGCCTTCGCGGCAGTTTCGTCCCTTGGCGTCGCGCAAGCCGATCCCGGCAAGCTGTTTCAGCGCCCTTTGCCTGGCATCCCTACGGGAAAGAAGAATGAGACCATTCCCGGATACCTAAAGGTCAAATTCCGCCCCAGCGTCGCCGCGAGAATACAGGCCGAAACCGCGTCCTCGGTCGCAACTGCATCGACCGACAACGTCACCTTCGCTTCCAGGATGCGGGACACAGGGTGGACTCTTTGGAGATATCCCACCATCCTTACGTATGAGGCAGCGAAGAAGCAATTCGCCGGCAATCCAGAGGTTCTTTACATCGAGCCGCTCAACAAGATCTATCCCCTTTGGACGGAGCCGAACGATCCCGATTGGACCTATACCGAGGACAGCGAGACCTACATTCTGAGCTTCGCCGAAGATCCCCCTACGTTCCGCAGGCTATGGCATTTCGATGACATCAATGCGGTGGAGGGTTGGACCACATGGCCGAACAAGTGGTACACGTCGGCCGACAAGCCCGTAGCCGCCCCACTCATCGCCGTCATCGATACGGGCTGCGATATGAATCACCCGGACTTCAAAAACGCAGGTGGAACCAGCACGAACTCCGCTCAGGGGGGCCAGCTCAGCATCAGCTATTCGAAGCAGTTCGTCCTTGGCGAAATCAATCCCACCGGATCGACCAACGACACTCACGGCCATGGCACTCATGTGGCGGGCCTTGCACTCGCCTCTGGAAACAATGGAGCGTTTAGTGGCACCGTCAATCAGGGAACGCTGGGCACAGGATACGCCTGTCGAGGCATGATCCTGCGAGTCTTTGGCGATGATGGCAGTGGTAGCGACTGGGACGCGGTGGGCGCTATGTTGGAAGCGACGGCCAAGAAAGCTGCGGTCATAAACATGAGCCTTGGAACCGAGAATTTCTCGCTTATCTTCCAGGACGCCGTGACTTCCGCTTTCCAGCAGGGAACGCTCGTGATCGCGGCAGGTAATGAGGACGGAGCAGGCGGCGGCGACCTCGGGCCGATCTACCCGGCCGCGTGTAGCGGCGCTTTGGGCGTATCCGCAAATGGCCCTGGCCAGATACCCGCTACGACCTACAGCGGCACCGGCTCCTATGTCGACATCGCTGCTCCAGGTGGCGACGTGATTCAGCCAGATGAGTTCTCGCAGATCATTCAGTTCGTTTATTCGACCTCGATGCGCACGGGCGGTAGCATGGAGCAGCTCAGTGCGGCCGGCCTGGTGTATCCGCCCTATACGAGGAACTACAGCTATCTGGCGGGCACCTCCATGGCATGCCCGATCGTCTCGGGAGCAGCGGGGAACTACTTCGCCAGCAAAAACTGGGGGGCGGGCTACTGGCGCAATCTCTTAACCTACCAAGCGCTCGAACAGTCGGCGGATGGCGTCATGGGCGCGCCTTATGGAGGCTGGGAGTATTACCAGGGATACGGCTCACTCAACATGGGAGCGCTCATGGGCGGATACTCGACCCGAACTTCCCAAGGCGGAGGCATCGAGGGCCTCGTGTATGCCGATGGCACTCCCATCGCGAACGCCCGTGTGGCCGCTAAGCGACGGGGTGGCACGTTTACCTACGTGACAACAAGCAATCAGCATGGCATGTACCGCTACGACGTAATGCCTCCAGGGGTTTATGACGTGACGGCGACTGTATTCGGCAAGAAGAAGGTGAAAGTCGCCGAAGTGATCGCAGGCTGCGACGTGCCAGGCACCGACTTCTGGACCGGCACCTACACGGGTGACGAAACCGGCCCCATCGCCTCGCAACTGCAGGTGGTCGGCTCGGGTGCATCCTTCGTAAAGATCAAGCACTGGGGCTACGATCCAGAGAGCGGACTCGACTGGATGAAGTACCGGATCGGGACGACATCCGGAGGGAGCGAAGTCAGAGCTGACACCGAGATTGCTCAGAAGAACAACGTGGTGACCTTGACCGGCTTGTCGTTGACACCCGGCCAGACCTACTACTTCCGAATGGCCTACAAAAACGGCGGCGACAAGAGCGCGTCGAAGATCGTCTCGTTCGTAGTTCCTTAAGCCAGGTAAGGCGTGTAGGGCGGGTTTGGTCGCGCCCTACTCGCCCTATTAGCGAATCGCCGCTTCGGTTTCGTCATCGAACAGGTGGATCCTGTCCAGATTGACAGCGAACTTTGCTTCCTGCGTTTCTTTGATCTGCGTCTCGTTCGTGATGGTCGCGATCATGTTGTGGCGGCCCGCCTTTAGATAGGCCACGTACTCAGGCCCGAGAGGCTCGAGAACGTCAACCATTGCCGTAATTGAGTTCGCCTCAGTGGGTGAAACGTTGGAAGGCACGTTGACATCGAAGATATCCTCGGGCCGGATACCCAACGTCACGCTCTTTCCGGCTCGAGAGGAAGCGGCGTGCCCCGCCGGCAGCAGGAATCGAAAATCATCTGCATCCACGTAAGTCGAACCGCCCTCCGACACAATCTTCGCCGGAATGAAGTTCATGGGCGGAGATCCGATGAAGCTGGCGACGAATTTATTAGCGGGCGCATGATAAACCTTTTCCGGCTCGTCGCACTGCTGCAACACGCCGTCCCGCATGATTGCCATGCGCTGGCCCATCGTCATCGCCTCGACCTGGTCGTGCGTCACGTAAATCGTGGTTATTCCAAGGGATCGGTGAAGCCGAATCAGCTCCGCACGGGTCTGAACGCGAAGCTTGGCGTCAAGGTTCGACAGCGGCTCGTCCATCAAGAAGACTTTCGGCTTGCGGACGATGGCACGGGCAAGCGCGACACGCTGCCTCTGGCCTCCCGAGAGCTCCTTTGGCTTTCGATGCAGATACTTATCGATGTCCAGCATCTTCGCCACTTCCTGCACGCGTGCATCGATGTCCTGCTTGATCTTCTTGGCCTCGGCCATGTGCGAGACCTGCCACAGGAAGCCCTTGAGCTCGCGGAGTCGCAGACCGAACGCGATGTTGTCGTAC
>JBGGMI010000176.1:0-3606 GCA_041288075.1 Fimbriimonas sp. | reverse complement strand
CGCGGAGCGGCTCAAGGCCATTTGGATTAACTAAGCACTTTATCCCTGTGGGCAAAACTACCTTCCCCTAGGCGATCATGGGTACAAACACACGGAAGGGGATCCGCTGAAGCCGGAGGATTGGACATATGGCGCGCGACGTGAACAATAGAAATGCTCCTTGCCGCAAGGGTTCACATTGGCTGAGATCCTCGTTTCTCTAGCGATAGTTGCGGTACTGGCTGCGCTCCTATTCCCAGTGCTTGCAACAGCTCGAGCACGAGCTGTTAGGACTCAATGCATTTCGAGCGCCTCCCAGCTGTCTAAGGCGATGCTTCTATACGCTGCCGACAACAGCGACTTGCCCGCACGAGAGTCACGACAGGAATTCTCTTGGATCCATCAGCTTAGTTCGTATGGCTGCTCGAAGGAGTCGTGTAGATGCCCTGCATTTGCTGTCTCAGGCGAATCCGGCCCCAATGGCTTCAACGGGTGGGCTGCAAACCTTTGCCTCACCAGCTTCAGCTTGACTTCTGACCCAGCCAGGACTGTAATGTTCACCGAAACCACTACCGGGACCAAATCTTCCAGCGTGGGAACGGAACTCTTATCACCAAGGCTCCTTCCCGTGCCTGATTCCATCCAGTTTGCTGATGACATGCTGCAACTCGGGGAGAGCTTTGAGATGTCATCACCATTTGGTTCGTTAAGGCATCAGGGAGCGTCAAACTACCCGCTTGCCGACGGTCATGTCATCACGATTAGACCAGCTCAGGTAAGGATTCCAGCAAACAGATCATGTCTCCATGGACCACCCAGATGGACCGGGCCCATAGCGGGAGTTTTGTTTCGGATCAAAGATCTCGAGGGGAGCAACGACTGAAAGAATAAGTGCATTTGGCGTTGTGAAGGCATATATCACTTCACAACGCCAAAGCTCTTCTTGCTTTATCTCCAGGTCGTGCGGTTGTTGCTCGTGCCGAACTCTCGGATCACGTAGCCGCGGCCATCCTCTTCGAGGAAGTACTGGTGATAGGTCGTGTTGCGGTTGTTCCAAGGATCAGTGAAGTCGTGGCGAGCCAAGACTCGTGCGGATCCGTTGCGGCCGCGCTGCACCTCGATGATGTCGTAACGACTCGTTCGAACGTTCTCGATTCCGTCCACGAACAGATCGTAGAAGTCGTTCGAGTCCAGCGAGTAGCCGTAGTTGCCATCGAAGTACATGTTAATGTTGCCTCGACGAGGAATCAGTCGGCCGATCGCTCGGTAGTCTGTTCGCTCCCAAGCGTCCTGAAGGTCGTCGAGCGAGTAGTCGAGCTCGTCACGGCGAACGTTTCGATCATTGCGATCGTTTCGATCGTTTCGATCGTTCCGATCCCAATTATCGTCTCGGCGATTCCAGTTGTACGCGCTGCCCGCCCAGTTGTAGCTTGGCCAACCGGCGTTGATGATGATAATCCGCGTGCTGTTCAGATACGGGGGAAGCGAGGGGTAGTAGTACCAAGGCGAGCATACGTAGCGGTCCTGCTGCCAGGGGTTGAACACGTAGTGCGGATAGTAGAACCAGTCGTCCTGGCACCGTCGATCGTAGTGGTAGTAGCCGTTTCGCCACCCATTGTTAATGAGCGAAACGCCTCCACGGTCCAGCACGCGCCTCTGCATGCCCGGATTCACGATCTGGGAAGGACGGTCAATCCGCATGCCATTGATTTGGATACGACCGGCGCCATTGTTGGTGGTCCCGTATCGAACCTGCCCGCTATGAGAATCGTTGGTCTTGCGTCGGCCAATCTCGTTGCCGCCTCCGCTGATGACCCGGCCGCCGCCCTGATCGCCACGATCGCCGCGAGCGCCACCTCGGTCGCCTTGGTCATTGCCGCCGCCGCCACCGCGCTGGTCTCCTCCGCTGCCAGAGCCGCCGCTGGAGCCTCCGCCTGAGCCGCCATCGCCGCGTCGGCCCAATCCGCCTCCGCTACCGGTTGTTTGCGAACCGCCGCCGGAGCCTCCGCCCGTGGTCTCGTTTCGCTTCGGTGGATCACGCCGCTCGCCCGTGCTACCGGTCGAACCGCCGCCACCAGTGTTGCCACCGCTGGTCGAGCCCCCGCCGGTCGTGGTGGTGCTGCCACCCCCGCCTCCAGTGGTTCCCTTCCGCTTCCCGAGCTGAGGTGAGCCGAACGCCACGATGAGTGCAAGCACACTCGTGACACACATAGCCTTAAATAGTCCTTTATTCATCGGTAATTAGCCTTAATGACGCCGACGCGCGGCGTGTCGAATCGTTACTGCCATTGTATTGGAGATTTCACGAAATGATTAGGCGCTCTCCAGAAATGTCGCAAGCACACGATGACCTCGATCCTGGGCGACCTGGAGCGGCGTTTTCCCCTTTGCGTCAATGGCATTCATATCAGCGCCGGCCGAGAGGAGCAGACGCGCCACTTCAACGCTTTGTTCACGCTGACTCGCACACATGTGGAGGGGCGTGAATCCTTCAAATTCACCCGGCATCAAGTTTCGCGACATCGGGTTTGCCCCTTGCTCGAGCAGAAGCTCAACGGTGGTCGGTTCATGCTCCGATGCCCAATGGAGAGGCTTGCCACCGTACAGACCGATTTCATCGGCCTCAATGATCGCTCCTGCGTCGAGCAGCATCCGAACCACCTCGACGTAGCCGTTGTGGGCGGGCCAATGCAAAACCGTCTCTCCGATGCATCCTCTGCGAAAGACGGCGAACGGGTCACGGTCGAGATGCATCTTGACGCGATCTGCCATACCGAGCCGCGTGGCCAGAATGATGTCGATCCCTACGCCATAGGTCGGCGGCTGGTTATGATCTCGCTGCTGCGACGCCTCGAAGAGGTAGTTGACCAGCTCAGTGTTATTGGCATAGGCAGCCGCGAAGACGGGGGGATAGTCGCTCTGCCGCACCGCATAGACCTCAGCTCCAGCTTCGACCATGGCCTTTGCCATCTCCAAATCGCCCTTTTGGGCCGCAACGTGCAGACCACTCTCCCAGCCGCCGTAATCCGTTTTCCGCCAAGCGCCGGCTAGTTCCGGAGAGAGCGCGATCATGGAATTGACGAGGGCCACGTCGCCGCTCTCAACCGCGGAGAAGAAGGTGCTGAGCGGTTGGGGCCGGGACGCTCCCTCCAGTTCGACCTTGAGTTTCGACCAAGAGTCGAAGCCGTTTTCGCGCGCGATAACCAGCTGCGCTTGAGCAAGCTTGAGCGGCGTTTCGGGGGGAAAGAACTTGAGCACGCGCCGAAGCGCGTCTGGGTCAGCGGCCTTAACGGCGCGAAGCAATTCTTTGGCCTGGACGCGTAGTTGCGCCAGATTGAGTGTTGACGAAATCATGAGGAACCTCCGTGGACGTTTCAGCCTGCGGTTCGCGAACAGGCGCCAACAAAGGTTCTGCCTGTACTGTCATGAAATTGGGTGGACACAGTCCTCTCCGCGAACCCGGATGCACCCCAACGCGCTGATTTATTATAGAGCCAAAAGTCGCGCGGCGGTCTCCATATCCTTATCGCCTCGGCCGGACATGTTCACGAGCACGTGGCTGCCCGGTTCGAAACGACCCTTTTCCATGAGTGGCGCAAACGCGTGGGCGCTCTCGATCGCGGGAAT
>JBGGMI010000175.1:0-2760 GCA_041288075.1 Fimbriimonas sp. | reverse complement strand
GAGGAGGCCTAGATGACATCGAAAAAGCCGAAGGAAGGCGGGAAGCCCGGCACAACTGACCAATGGCCGAGGTGGGAAGGGCCCGAAAATAAGCCCGAAGGATATCTGCCTTCGTCAGACGATCCCGAGACCGCAAGAGACGCTGCCGGAGAGAACCTTTCCGATCTCGACCAGGGCGACATCTACGATGCCCTGAAGACGCGTGGTGACATGTCCGATGAGACTCGGCACCAACGGATTCAAAATCGCGCCTACGAACTGTGGGAGCGCGAGGGCCGCCAGGAAGGTACTCCCGAAAGGCATTGGCACGATGCTGTCCGCGAGACCGACGAGGAGGATGCAGCCGGTATCGATGAGCGGCCGACTGCTTAATCCGGCGGGACATGCGGAGCCGAGCCCTCTTCCGCTGAATCGGCCGGCCGCAACATAATGGCAAAACGTACCCTGGTGGAGCCGCTCTAACCCTTTTCGCCGCAAGGCTTTGCTGGACAGGGTTGCCAGCATCAGGCGCCAGACGGTGGGATCGGATTCCATCGGCGGGAAGCCCAGACGGCGCAGCCATTTCTCGGCGTCAGGAATGCTTCCGTCGCACTGGACGTACAGCGCTTCTTCTCCGACCTGACGGAGCGCGGCCATCCTAGAAGCGACAACGATCAAGGCGATTCCGATCATACTGAGGACTCGGCTGCGGAGGCGTGGCCAAGGGCGCGCTACAAATCCCACATCCAATCGGCTTGAACCCAGCAGTAGGCCGTCCTTTCTCGGGCAACGTGGCCCAAGCCTGGGAACGGGAGACGATAGCTTGCGACCAGAACTTTTGTCGAAGCGGCACTATCGAGGAACGACCGGCGAGTCTTAACACCCTGATCGAGGTCGAGATCGAAGCCACCACGGCAGTCAGGATGCTGAAATCCGACAGCGCGATTTCCGACCACGTCGCCGGTGCAGATGAGTTCCTCCCCTTCCTCCCTGGGATGCAAATCGAACACGGAAGATCAAAAGAGGTTCCCGACGCGATAGCGAATCGGTTGGCATCGGTTCGAAGCATCCTTTGTGCGCCTTATGCGTTCGAAGCCTTGGATAATGCACAAGGTCAACAACCATGATTATCACGGACGCAGAGGCCTCATATGGGAACGCCGACGATATTGATGCCCTTATCAATCCGGCTGCGCATTTCGTTGGCTAATGGCTGAATGAGAACCTCATCGAGTGCCCTATCAAGGTGCCTCACGGCGTCGATCAGGTTGCTGAGATAGCAGAGCAGTGTGTCGCTGACGCCAGGGCCGAGGGAATAGAGCCTGACGAGATCGAAGCTGAGGTCGGCGACCTTCACGGGTACATTGCCGAAACCATTGCCGATGAGGCCCCCGCCGCGGGACTGGAACCCCCTAGCGTGGAGAAGTCGCCAAACAGGGAATGGGTCGCATGAGCGCCACCAAAGAGTTCTTTGCAATTTGGCTTCAGGAGAACGTCGGAAACCTCCGAGCCGAGAGCGGGGTCAGCCTTGCCGTCTTGGCGCAGCAATTCGAGCAGGATGCGGACGCGGCTGGCTATGGGCGTGAAGTGCGCGAAGACGAACTTGGCAACATTGAAAGCGCCCTAGAGGGGGCATTGGAGAAAGCCAGGACGGGAGAAGGCGAACACCCTGAGATCGCAGCTGTCGAGAGTGATCTGGCGAGCGTCATAGAGGCCTTGGAAGTCGACGACGCGAAGAGTGGGCCATAGGGGCGTTCGCGAGGTTGCTCCGCGCATCTGTTTACCGTCGAATGCCGAAGGTTAGTCTTCGAAGTTGTACGGCGGCTCATACTCCTCGCACCGCAGCACCGGGCACGACTGCGTGTTTGATGCGCGGATATAACTGGCTCGAGGACTTGTCCTCCGGGGCAGAAGACTATGTCCGCGACAAAGCGGTCGTAGAGATGCCCGCGGCCACCACTTTGCTATCCAGCAAGCACCCTGCCTGCAACAAGTCGCCCCGCAAAGGTAGTCACCACGAGTTCCAAGGGCCGCGTTGTCGTCCGGATGCTCCCACTTTCGGTGGTCGTAGCGCGCTGCCGTGTTATCTCCGCGTGTGTTGCAGGCGGCCGATAAGCGGCAGCAACATGGCAGGTGGCACTATGGATGCGGCAAGTACCATCAGTTTTGCCGAGAGGCCCGGCACGATTATGCGGCGCTTCTGCATGAAGCCTCGCCACGCACAGTCGGCGACGAATTCCGCGTCCGCCTTGGGCAACAATCGAAAGAGTGCTGCTCTCTTGGCCCCAGCCTTCTCCAGAAACTTCGTCCGGACCGGACCGGGTGCGACACAGGTAATCGTCACGCCTTTGCGGCGAAGCTCCTCGTGGAGCGCGTTAGAGAACGATCTGACGAAGGCCTTGCTAGCATAGTATGTGGACATGTGAGGGCCAGGTAGAAACCCTGCTACGGAACCGAGATTTATCACGCCGCCGCGGCCGCGGGCTACCATTCCTGGTAGGAAATGGAGTGTTAGCTCAGCGAGCGCACGTATGTTCAGATCGACAATGCCAAGCTGTTCCTGGATTGGGATCACAGCGGCTTCACCCCTCAAGCCATAGCCGGCACTGTTTACAAGTACGTCGCAAGCCAGGCCGTTTTTTGATAAGAAATCTGACAGCCGGGCCGGCGCATTGTCCGACAGGAGATCAAGCTCAAGGGTCAATGCCTGGCCACCGGTTTGCCGAACCTGGTTTGCCACGGCATTCAATGCGTCCGGTGACCGGGCAACGAGCACTGCGA
>JBGGMI010000174.1:0-20755 GCA_041288075.1 Fimbriimonas sp. | reverse complement strand
AGCACTCAAATCCCCCCAAAAAGAAGGTAGGAAAAATGCTGCTGTCGGAGGGCGATTCCACACGATTCCGAGCGGCGGACGTCCCTCCGGGTTCCCAAACCAAGTAGGCTCTGACTCATGCCAGGTGCCTTTCTAGGACTCGATGCTCGCAGCTACGGCCTCAGCGAGGCGCTGGCCCTGGACATCGAAGAGCTCGACCTCGCGCTCGGCCAGGTCCTGGAGGAACAGGAAGGCTCTGAATTCGTAGAGGACGCGCGGCGGCTCGTTCGAGACGACGCCGCCGCGCTGCCGAACGAGCCAGAGCGGATACTGAGGCTCGCTCGCGCGTTCACGATCGTCTTCCAATTGATCAACGCCGCCGAGCAAAAGGAGATCGTCCGAGTGAACCGGGCTCGACGTCACGAGGGTCGCAACGAGTCGATCGCCGAATCGATCCGGCTCCTCAAAGAGCAGGGCAAATCGGCAGCAGACGTCGAAGCGATCTTCGATCGCATTTGGGTTTGCCCAACCCTGACCGCACATCCCACCGAAGCGCGCCGTCGCGCCGTGCTGGACAAGATTCTCAACGTCACCTTGGCCCTGGCCGAAGAGGCTTCCAATCAGAACGTGAACCTAAAGGGCCCTCTCGATCTCGAGGGCCGATCCGGCCGCCGCATCCGTCTCGCGCTCACTGAGCTCTGGCAAACCGACGAAATGCGAGCAACCTCGCTCACGGTCAGAGAAGAGGTCAAAAACGCACTCTACTTCTTCGAGCGCACCATTCTCGATGTCGTGCCCTGGCTCTACGAAGACGTTCAGCGAGCCCTGGAATCCAACTATCCCGACCACATCTGGCGGCTGAAGAACCTCATCACTTACCGCTCATGGGTCGGTGGAGACCGTGACGGAAACCAGAACGTAACCCCGGAAGTCACCTGGCACACCCTTCTCGACCACCGGCAAGTCGCCCTCGAAAGCCACATCAAGCACCTTGAAGCCCTTCGCTGGGACCTCACCAACAGTTGCCGCCTGGTGCCCGTCACCCCAGAGCTGGAAGCCTCGATCGCTCGCGATATGGAGGAAACGCGCATTTCAAACGAGGCCCAGGAGCGATACGCCCAGGAGCGTTACGTCCTCAAGATTTACGCGATGCTTGCCCGAGTGAGAGCCATGGTGCATGAAATTCCTTCCCTGCGCGGAGGGATCGAACCCGCCGAATCCACTCCAAAAGGCCTCCGACCCGTAGATGCTAGCGTCGGCGGATCAAGTGCGAAAGGATATGCCAACGTCGAAGCCTTCTTGGCTGATCTGAACCTAATCGCGGACAGCTTGCGAGCTAACAAAGGCGAATTCCTTACAAAGTTCGGGCAACTGCCCAGAATGATCAGGCGGGTGGAGGTCTTCGGCTTCCACCTCGCAACCCTCGACGTTCGGCAGCACTCCGATCAGCATGACAAGGCCGTCGCAACCCTCCTTCAGATGGCGGGTGTGAGCGACGACTATCTATCACTGAGCGAGCCCGACAAGACCCGCCTGCTCTCGAAAGAGCTTGCAAATCCTCGTCCGCTTGCATCCTGGGACTCAATTGCGGACGACCACACCCGCAGCACCTTGGCGGTTTTCCAAACCATCAAGCGAGCGCAATCGACCCTCTCAAGGCAAGCGGTCGAGGCATACGTGATCTCTATGACGCACGGGATCAGCGACATGCTCGAAGTGCTGCTCCTTGCCAAAGAAGCAGGTCTGGTGCACGTCAGTCCATCGGGCGAGTTGAAGAGCGACATCGAAGTCGTCCCCTTGTTCGAGACTGTCGATGACCTCCAGGGTTGCGGCGCCCTTATGGCAGAGCTCTTCCGGACGCCGATCTATCAGGCTTACCTGCAAGGAAGAGGCAACCAGCAAGAGGTGATGCTGGGTTACTCGGATTCCAGCAAGGACGGAGGCTATCTGGCCGCCAATTGGGCACTCTACACCGCACAGCAGGACCTCGCCAAAGCATTCAGCGTAGCGGGTGTCAAATTGAGGTTCTTCCACGGCCGCGGCGGCACGGTAGGGCGTGGCGGCGGGCGAGCCTCCCGAGCGATTCTCAGCCAGCCGCCTGGTTCCTTTGGGGGGCAGGTCCGATTCACCGAACAGGGCGAGGTGATCTCCTTCCGCTACGCGCTCCGCCCGATCGCTCACCGGCACCTGGAGCAGATCATCAACGCCGTGATCGTCGCGACTGCACAATCAGACCGCATAACGCCCGACCCGCCAGAGTTTCACGGGGCGATGGAACGCCTGTCCGTGCGTGCGAGGAAGGCATATCGTGAAACGGTTTACGACGATCCCGATTTCTGGAATTTCTACACGCAGGCGACTCCCATCGAGTTCATTTCGTTGCTCACCATCGCATCCCGTCCGGTATTTAGGCCCGGAAAGACGCTAAAGGGCATCGATCAGCTCCGGGCGATCCCATGGAATTTTGCATGGGTGCAGAGCCGGCACATCCTGGTTGGCTGGTACGGCCTCGGATCGGCGCTTTCAGAATTCACCGACAAGGAACTCCTCAAGCGCATGAACAGCGAGTGGCCCTTCTTCCGCACGATGATCGACAACGCCCAACTCGAGTTGGTGCGCACTCATCTCCCAACGTCTCGCCTCTATACCGATCGCATCGATATGCCCTCCGCGCAACGCATTCAGCATGAAATCGAAGAGGAATACGGCCGCACCGTAAGCGAAGTTCTAAACCTGACGCAGAGCGACGCGCTCCTGGCGACGTCAAAGACCGTTAAGGCCACCGTCGAGTTCAGGAACCCCCTTACCCTGCCCCTCAATCGAATTCAAGTCCTGCTCATGGACCGCTGGCAGACGCTTCCCGAAGAGGATCAGTCAGGCCCCTATCGCGAAGCCGTGCTTCAGTCCATTGCAGGCCTTGCAGCCGCTATGCAAAGCACTGGATAGTCGGGGCTGGCAATAGTATCAGGCGAACGCGACATCGAATTGTGACCATCCAGAATCCCCACGGGATAAAATCCAGGTCGTGAAGTCTCTCAAGTTCCTGCCACTGCTCCTCATTCCCCTCCTGAGTGCCTGCAACTCCGGCTCGACGGAAAGCTCAGAAACGAAGCCCACTGGCGGAACAGCCCAGGCAGCCACCGACTTCAAGGTAGCCCTCCTCACCCCAGGACCGGTGAGTGACGCGGGCTGGAACGCACTCGCAAACCAGGGCCTCCAGGCAATCGCAAAGGACGTGGGTGCGGAAACCAACTCGCAAGAAGCCAAGGGAACTCAGATAAGAGACGCGTTCCGTAGCTACGCTCAAAAGGGATACAACCTCGTAATCGGCCACGGCTATGAGTACAACGAGCCCGCATCTGAAGTCGCCGGCGATTTCCCCGACACCGTGTTCCTCACCTCCTCCGGAGGAAAGATCGGCCCGAACCTGGGCGCGTTCCGCTTCAACCTGGAGGAGGCCTTCTACCTTGCCGGCATGATGGCGGCCACGATGAGCAAGACCGGCAAGATCGGCTGGGTTGCCCTGGGCAACATTCCGTCCATCGACTCGACTATCAAAGCTTATGAAGCTGGAGCGAAAGTGGCCAAGCCGGGAATCATTATCAAGAAGCAGGTCCTTCAGGATGACAAAGACGTGGCCGCCGCCCAGCGAGCGACTGAGGAGCTTGCCAACGCAGGAGTCGACTTCGTTATCCACCAGGCGAATAATGCGGCCCAAGGCGTCTTCAACGCCGCGAAAGCCAAGGGAATCTACGCGATTGGAGCTAACTGGAACCAAAACGACAACCCGAGTGGTGCCGTCGTCGCCTCGGCGGTGATCATAAGCGAACCCGCGTTCCTCTCCATCGCTCGCGAAGTGAAGGAGAAGAAGTTCAAGGGCCGGCAAATCGTCATGGGCATGCAAGCGGGAGCAATCGAGTTCATCATCAACCCCGCCTTTGAAGCCAAGGTCCCCGAGGCTGTGAAGGCGATGCTCAAAGCAAAGACGGACTCCATCAAAAACGGGGATCTCCTCGTGCCGCTCGACACGTTCTAAGCAGACGCCAATGACTCTCGAAGCCCGGCGGATATCCAAGGCGTACGGCTCCGTTCGGGCGCTCGAGGATGTGTCAGTCGCATTCGAGCCCGGTGAGATCCACGCGGTTCTGGGCGAAAACGGGGCAGGGAAGTCGACCCTGATGAACGTGCTGTCCGGATTCGCCAGACCCGATTCGGGAGAAGCGCTGCTCGGTGGCAAGCAGATTCCGCTTGGCCAGGCTCACGAATGCCGGCGGATGGGAATCGAAATGATTCACCAGCACTTCACGCTCGTGCCCGAGTTCACCGTCGCGGAAAACCTGGCGCTCGCTCAATTGAAGTCGCTCGCTTCGCGAACTGACATAAATGAACTCGCCCGTTCGGCAATCGAGGCGGGCCAGCGTCTAGGCTGGCATCTTGATCCCTCCGCCAAGGTGCGCGAGCTTTCTGTTGGCATGGAGCAAAGGCTCGAAATCCTGAAGTCGCTAGCAACGGAAGCGCCCGTCATCATCTTCGACGAACCAACCGCGGTCCTTGCGCCCGACGAGGTCGAGGAGCTCTTTCGGGTGCTCCGCAGGCTCCGCGACGAGGGCCGAATCGTCATCCTCATCGCCCATAAGCTGCGCGAGATCATGAGCGTCGCCGATCGTGCCACCGTCCTGCGCCTGGGCAAATGGGTCGGCAGCGCTCCCGTCAAAGAGCTAGACGAAAGGATCTTAACCCAATGGATGGTGGGCGATCTCCCAACAGTGTCGAGGCGAGAGCAACCGGGAGTTCCGCAACCGTTCCAATCCTTTGAGGCACTGACGATTCGCGGCGACCGGGGCGAAATCGCCGTGAGAAACGTTTCTTTCGAGTTGCGACGACGAGAAGTGCTCGGATTCGGAGGAGTTGATGGCAATGGCCAGGTCGAGCTTGCGGAGTATTTAGCGGGAGCCAGAAAGAGCCAGGCCACGACTCACATCCGACCGAAGAACGTCGGCTACATTCCCCAGGACCGCCAGGTGGATGGCCTCGCGCTAAACATGACGGTCCAGGAGAACATGACGGTGGTGGGCCAACGATTGCCGGAGCTGGTCACCGGCCCCTTTCTCCGCATGAGGCAAATCAAGGCATGGGCCACCGAGCTCATCCGTAAATTCGACATCCGAGTCCGTGGCCCAGAAGCTCGGGTGGGCGCTCTCAGCGGCGGGAATCAGCAAAAGGTAGTCGTCAGCCGAGCCCTCGCGGAACGTCCCGAGCTCGTCGTGGCCGTGAACCCAACCCGCGGCCTCGATCTCAAGGCCACTCAGTTTGTGCGGGAGCAATTGAGACGGGCCAGCGATGAAGGCGCCGCCGTCGCTCTATTCACAACCGATCTCGACGAGCTATTCGAGCTCGCCGACCGCCGCCTGTTCATGACCGGAGGCGAACTGCGGGAGGCTGACAAAGCCGAAGCAATGTTCGGGAGTACCACCCCTTGATCCTCAAGGCGCTCGGCGCCATATTCGCTCTGGCGCTGCTGCTTGCGCTGACTCTGTGGGCGTTCGGCATCCCGGTCCTCGAAGGATTCCGCCTCATGGCAGAAGGTGCGGGTGCGGACAAGTTCGCCTGGTCCAGAACTCTCGTCAAAGCCACCCCCCTCCTTCTCACCGGACTCGGCATGGTCGTCGCCTGGCGTGGAGGCATGTACAACATCGGTGGAGAAGGACAATTCATCGTCGGTGGCCTGTTCTCAGCCACCTTGGCAGAGCTCATCCTCACGCGAAACATTGCGACGCCCCCGATCCTTGCCATCCCCCTGCTGCTGATTCTCTCCGCGCTTGGCGGTGCGGTATGGGCCTGGCTCGCCGGCTGGCTCTTCGTCCGCCGCGGAGTCGACGTTGTCATCAGCACGATCCTGCTGAACTTCGTCGCTATCCAGTTCCTCGCCTATGCGGTCACCGGCCCCTTGCGCGAAAAACCCGACAACGTCCCCCTCACCCGTGCAATCCCTGAGGCTTACATGCTCTGGCGTCCCGACCGTCAAATGGACCTACATGCAGGAGTCGTAATCGCTGCAATGATGGCGATCGTTATCGCGATCTACCTTTACCGAACCAAGGCGGGATTCAACGTAAGGCTCGCCGGAGAGAGCCCCCGCGTTGCCCGTGCCAATCGCATCGACGCGGACAAGATGCGTCTGCAGGCGATGCTCGTATCGGGAGCCCTCTGCGGCCTCGCCGGCGGTATCGAATACATCGGAATGGCCCGTCAGCTCGGTACCGGCTTCTCCCAAAACTGGGGATTCCTGGGCATTCCCGTTGCACTCTTGAGCGGCCTCGATCCCCTTCTCGCGATGCTCAGCGCCCTCCTCTTTGGCGCACTCTTCGCCGGCTCCGAAAACCTCGCCCGCTTCACCTCTGCCGGTCCAACGTTGATCTACATCGTCCAAGCCGGAGCCGTCCTCGGAATCGTGGCGCTACGCGCCTTCAGAAGCCGCCGGGTGATCCAGACGCCAGCAACTTAGGCGCCGCTAACGTCGGCTATGATCACAGAATGAAAGATGCCATACCGCATCAGTGGGACACCGTCCCTCTGGACAACCCAATCCCGCTCCTCACGCGGTGGAAGGTTCAGGGCGATCAAATGCTGCTCGCCCGAGTCCGATTGGAGAAAGATTGCGTGGTGGCGCTTCACCAGCACGAGAGCGAGCAGATGGCGGTCGTCCTTTCCGGACACGTTCGCTGGACCGTCGGCGCAGAAGGCGAGCCGAACCGGCGCGAGTTTGAGATGAAAGGAGGCGAAGTCCTGCAGCTCCCCAGCAACGTCTGGCACGGCCTCACCGCTCTGGAGGACACCATCATCGTGGACATCCTCAGCCCGGCAGCCCCCATGGGAGTCGACCGCCAGGACGTGCACGACTAGAGCTTGAACGCGTAGTACGGAGACCGGCGCTCGATCCCGGCCGCATCACGCCCCAAGAAGAAGCTAACCGACATGCTGCGCTCCTTCAAATCATAAACCGAGTGCCATAGCGTCGCATGCCCCTGCGTATCCTTCGGAACCGCCACGCAAGCATTGATCGTCGTCGCCTCCGCCGGAGTGACCTTTCCCTTCCGTTGCGCGATCTCTGACTGCAGCCGCCTGAATCGATCGAAAGAATTGCCCTCCGGCAGATTCTCCGCGTTATATTCCGCCAGCAAATGATTCGTCACCACCTGCGGCAAACCCTTACCGTCGGTCACATATCGCTTCTTCAGATCCGGCGTAATTTCCCAAACAAAGGAATCCCCACTGGCATCGCAGATCATGTAGTGGCAGGGCACCATCTGGTAATTGAATGGCACCGTTGCAAGTGCCGCCCGAGCCTCCTTGGCTGACGCACATCGATCCAGCAGGAACCGCGTGAGCCGAATCTCAGAAAGCCCAATCCCTTCCGAGGGTCTCTTATCCTGAGCCTGGTCGTCCGCCAAGAGCGCCACCGCAAGCCCTTTCTCATTGATCCCATCGATGCACCCCGACAGCAGATCGTACGACGCAATGTAAAGAGACGCAAACCCATTATCCGGCCGCATCTCCACCACATAGGGATCGGCCGTCATCGCCCTCGCCCCCTCCGGTGCAACCCTGCCGGTCATCTCGGCCAGCGTCACCGTCGGGAAATCATAGTTTCGGCTCAGCATCGGATGCCCGTTGGTAACGCTCGAACCTGGATAGTAAGTCACCGAGCACCCAGGCTCCACATCCATGTCGTAGTTCAGGCTGGTCGGATCAAACTCCGGCGACTGATTTCCGAACGCCTTCGCAACTCCCTGCGCACGTGCATAGTTCTCCGGCCAATGCTCCGCCTGCCAGCGCAAACGATCCGCGATCAGCTTCGGATCCCCCGTCGCCGGCTTCACCCCGTGCCGAGAGCTGGCAATCTGCGCCAGCTTCTCACCGATCTGCTCGTTCGTCCCCGCTAGGCTGATAAACCGCACGACCATGAAATCCTTCGCCGTGCCCGCAACGGTGCGTTCCTTAAACTCCAGTGGTGAGGTGAAGAGCAGTGACATGCCAAAGAGTGTAAGCCCGACCATCAATTGTATTGAGATACACCGAAGGGTCAGCTAGGTTGCACTAGCCAAAGAACCTGGTAAGCGACTGGCTCAAAGCCCGCGCCGTATAGTTCACGAGCGGAATCCCCCGATGGTAAGGCATCCGCGTCGGACCCACCAGCGCGATCACGCCCGCCTCGTTCTCACCCACAAAGAAGCTATGCCGCACCACGGAAAGCTGCCGCATCTGCTGGTGCCGGTTCTCCTTGCCAATCGTCACCGTCCGATTCTCTTCTCCCGGAGCGATCGATTCATACAGCACGTCCGACTCCTTCAACTCGTCGAGCAGCATCGTCAAAGCCGCCACATCTCGCTGGAACTCCGGCTGCCCAAACATGAACTCCTCCCCCTCCACAATCATCGTTCCTCGCGTTAGCTCCCGGGCCATCGAACGGATCGTGGATGCGATCGTTCCTTGCAGCTTGTCCATCGCCGCGTTCCCCGTAGCTGCCGGCGTCTTCAGCCTGCTCAACGACCGCAGCTCCTTCCCAGAAACGATCGTCCCAAGCGACTCGTTCGCCTTCCCGACGTCCTCCAGCGTGAGACCCAACGGACACTCGATCAAACGATTCTCTACATGCCCGTTGCTCAGAATAAGCACCAGCAACGCCTGCGCCGGACCCAAGGCGCTTAGTACCGCGTTGCGGACCGAAACGGTCCCCTCACGAACCGTCGTCGCAACCCCCATCTGGTGCGTCACCCGGCTCAGCGCCCGCACCGTATCGCGAAGCACCGCCTGCAACGCATCCCCATCTGAAGCCGCCGTGCGGACCCGATTCTTCGCCGCCTCGCCAAGCTCCTCCTGCACGATCAGCCGATCCACGTAATATCGATAGCCCAGATCGCTCGGAATCCGCCCCGCACTCGTATGCGGCTGCTCCAAAAAGCCCATCTCAGACATCTCCGCCATCTCGTTGCGGATCGTCGCCGACTTCACGCCGAGCTGATACTTTTGCGTCAACATCTCGCTGCCCACCGGCTCTGCGGCGTCGACATACTCGATAATGATCGCCTGCAGAATCATCTGCTTTCGTGGGTCCAGCTCAGCCATATCTTCCAAGGAGATTCTACGCTTCAGAGACCCCTTTAGGAGCGGGCTTCGGCTAATCCGCAAAACGGTAAAATCTACGCGTGAGCGCAACCAAATCAAATCTACGCTTTGCGATCGCTCTAACCTTGGCCTCCATCTCGATGTCCGCCCTGGCCCAAGAAAGGCCCACTGGCTTGAAGGACCCCGGACAGCAGCCGCCCAACCGGCCCTCCCAAGTCCCCACGTGAACCGGGTGACCCGGCGAAGGCCAGTTCCTCGGTTCGGGGGGCATTCAAGACAATTGGAATCTCACGCTGCGCTACGTCGACACAACTGCCGACCGCCCGCGCTACCGCGTGAACCTCTTCCGGCGCATCACGCAACGCCTGCAAATCGGAGTCGAGTGGAATCCGGGCGCAAATGAAATCGGCCCAGTTGCCAACTGGATACTCACACCTGAAACCGAGAAATGGCCCATGGTCTCGTTCGGAACCTCCAGCGACCGAATCTTTTCCCCGCCCGGATTCCAGTCGTACTACCTCACCTTCGGAAAGAGCATCCCCGGGGTCCCCGCTGCCCCTTACGTCTCCCTCTACTATTCCGAATGGGAGCGCAAGTTCATCTTCCCTTTCGGCCTCAATATCGCCCTCTCGCCCACTTGGGACCTCCTCCCAATGAACGATGGCCGCAACACGCACGTACTTCTCACCTACAAGATGGCGAAGTCCAACATCAGCCTCATGCTCGTCAAAATGCGGCATCCTGGCGTCAGCGTCGGCTTCTCCTTCTGATAACCTAAGACCATGACCACCCTCCTCGCGCTCGCACTGATGACTGCAGCCTACCAAGACAAACCGCAAGACATCCCAAAAGGCGAGCTGCCAAAGACGGCCACCTGCGTCGTCTGCACCTCGAACGGCGGCGAAGAGGGTGAGGAGAAGCCTGCCGCAGGCGTTCGCTACCTGGGCAAGAGCTACTACTTCTGCAACGCCAAAGAAGTCGGCGAATTCAAAAAGGACCCGGAAGCCTTCATGCCCCCCATTCTGCCGCGCCCCGCACCCAAGCTCTCAGCCACAAAGGTGGAGGGCGGTGCCGTCTCCCTGGAAGACTACAAAGGCAAGGTCGTGCTGATCGACTTCTGGGCAACCTGGTGCGCGCCGTGTATCAAGTCCATGCCCGCCATCGAGAAGCTCTACGCCTCCCGAAAGGACAAGGGCTTCGTCGCCCTCGGGGTAAGCATCGATGAAGACACCAAGAAGGTCGCGCCGTTCCTCAAGAAGCAGAAGTTCACCTATCCGATCCTCCTCGACGACGCCGCATCGCCAACATGGGCAAACTACAAAGTCCGCGCCATCCCCGCCATCTTCCTCATCGACCGCGAGGGCCAGGTCGTCGCGCAGTGGAAAGGCGAGCCAAAGCTTGCGGATATTGAAGCTGCCGTAGACGCCGCATTGGCCAAAGGCTAGATCCCTCAAGGAGTAGTCTTACTGCCGTGGAATCAGCCGCTGCCATCTCCCTCGGGTCCGCATCCGACCCCGCCCTCCTGCTCGAATATGCCAACCGGCACGGCATCATCGCCGGAGCCACCGGCACCGGCAAGACCGTCACCCTTCAAACCCTCGTCGAAGGCTTCTCCAGCGCCGGCGTCCCCGTCTTCCTCGCCGACGTCAAAGGCGACCTGTCCGGCCTCGCCGAACCCGGAGGCAACAACCCCAAGCTCGAAGCTCGCGAAGCCGAGCTGGGCCTTACCGACCGTTCCCACACCGGCTTCCCCGTCACCTTCTGGGACGTCTACGCGCGAAAAGGCCTCGCGATCCGCACGACTGTCTCCGAGATGGGGCCGCTGCTCCTCGCCCGAATGCTCGACCTGAATGCCACCCAACAGGGAGTGCTCAACCTCGCCTTTCAAGTAGCCGACGACCAGGGCCTCCTCCTGCTCGACCTCAAAGACCTGCGATCCATGCTCGCCTACGTCAGCGAGAAAGCCCCCGAGCTGAAGGTCACCTACGGCAATGTCAGCGCCAGCTCCATCGGCGCGATCCAGCGACAGCTTCTTGAGCTCGACCAGCAGGATGGTGCAGCCTTCTTCGGCGAGCCCGCGCTTGAGCTGACGGACCTGATGCGAACGGAAAACGGCCGCGGCGTCATCAATCTCCTCGTCAGCGACCAACTCGTGCAGCAGCCAAGGCTCTACGCCACGGTCCTCCTGTGGATCCTCTCCGAGCTCTTCGAGGACCTTCCCGAGGCCGGCGACCTCGATCGGCCGAAGCTCGTGTTCGTCTTCGACGAAGCGCACCTGCTCTTCGAAGACGCCACCGAAGCCCTCACCGATAAGATCGAACAGGTCGTGAGGCTCGTCCGCTCGAAGGGAGTGGGCGTGTACTTCGTCACCCAAAACCCCCTCGACATCCCCGAAACCGTCCTCGGCCAACTCGGCAATCGCGTACAGCACGCGCTGCGGGCATTCACGCCAAAGGACCAAAAATCCGTGAAGACCGCCGCCCAGACGTTCCGCGCAAATCCCGACATCGACACCGAGGAAGCGATCACGCAGCTCGGAATCGGCGAAGCCCTCGTCTCAGTCCTCCAAGAAGACGGCACCCCGTCCATCGTCCAACGAGTCAAGATCCGTCCGCCCCTCTCCCGAGTCGGCCCCGCCCAAGGACCTCCCCCCTTCAGCCCACTCGCGGGCAAGTACGAGCACACCATCGACCGCGAATCCGCCTACGAGCTCCTGACCCGCCGCGCCGAGCTGATGCAGGAGGTCGAGCGCCAAGAACAGATCCGCCGCCCCGTCCCCCAAGTCCGCCAACAAGGCCCCCGCCCAACCCCCCGCGTCCCAAGGGAACAGCCTGGAGTCTTCGACACCGTACTAAAAGCCGCCGGCTCCCAAATCGGCCGCTCCTTGGGAAGGGAGCTGGTGCGAGGAGTCCTAGGCTCCTTCATGAAGCGAAGATAAGGAACGCGGACCTCCCCGTCCGCATCCCGTGCCCCCGGACGTCCCCGTCCGGTTCCCTCCCTTCTGAACAAAAAATCTTCTAGACTCCCAGAATCCCAGACTCCTCGAATTGCGTCTGCAATGGGCCAACCCTCTGCTGTCACGCAAGTTGGGCTGGCCCTACTTTCTGTCTACTTGAGCCCCACCTCCACGGTGCGCTCAACACCGTCGCCCAGTTCTATGTACAGCCGGTAGGTTCCTATGCCAAGCCCCTTCGTGCTCCAGTTGAACACGTATTCCCCGCTTTCCTCGGAGAAGCGGAACTGGTTGCCCAAAGTGCCTTGCACGTTCGTGCCAGCGTCGTTGACTTCTCCCGTAACACCCTCCGTGACTTTCGCGAAGGAGAGCGTGGCGCTCTGGTTGGTGATCGCGGCGCTGCCTGCCGTGAGCTTGAACTTCACGGGAATCGTGCTGCCCGCCTTGAACACTGAGGAGTTGTCGGCGTTGACCGGCTGCAAGACTCCCGACCAGGAGAGTGGGGGTCCGGTTTCCACAATGGCGAAGGGCGACAAGCTGGTGACAGTGCCGCAGATGATGTTGGCGACCTTGTCATGGGACGTGGTCACGTTCTTCCACGCACCGTTCTCGTAGTGCATGAGCTTGAGGTTGTTCTCGTCGCTGACGGCTGCTTGGTTGTAGCCAAGGCAGATCTCGATGGTCCCCGTGAACTGCGCGGTAGTGGAGATGTCGTAGAACGTCCCAGCCGGGACGAGGTTGAACCCGGCAGGTACCGTCGGCCCAGTGCCGGAGGTGGTCACGGTAGTTTGTCCCTCCGTAGTGACGTTGGAGAACTCGATCGTGGCTCCGCCAACCTGCTCTGCGCCGCCATTGATGGCGACGATAGGCGCTCCTAGGTTCGTTTGGGGCGCTGTCCACATTAGCGCCTCATTGCGGTCGGTCAAGCTGTTGTAGCCGTAGCCGACGACATAGGCGGTTCCGTTCCCGTCATGCCAGATGCCGCGAGCTTCGGAAGACGTGAATTCCGGCGGTAAAGATGCGTGAAGATCCACCCACGAATCCGCGGTCCCGGTCCAGATGCTGGCGTGAGGCATCATCCCGTTGATAAGAGAATCGACATCGACGGAGCCCACCTGCTGGCCACCGTGAACTCCCCACCCAAAGGAGTGGGTCCCTGCGGCAGAGGGGTGTAGGTTGACCCAAGAGGCGGACGTTCCCCTCCAAAGGCTGGCGCGGTACAGGCCACCTTGCGGTTGTGGATCGGCACTATCGTCCATGAATACATGGCCGACTTGCTGTCCGGTATGCACAGCAGTTGCATACGACTGAATGACCCCTTCTGGATTCAGGTCCACCCACGATCCGGGAGTGCCGCTCCAGAGGCTGGCGCGATATATTCCGCCCACGTGGGCATGGCCAACTTGTTGACCGGCATACACTCCGACCGCAGCCGAGAACCAAGCGTTCAAAGGATGCAAATTGATCCACGAGCCGGCGGTGCCGCTCCACAAGCTGGCTTGCTCGTCCCATTGGTCAACGTCATAGACGGCCCCGACCTGTTGGCCACCCTGCACTGCAGTGGCAAAAGAGTTCACTCGAGAGCCGGGGTGAAGATCAACCCACGAGCTGCTTGTGCCGCTCCACAGGCTCGCGCGAGTCTTTCGGCTTACAAAAGCCCGGCCCACTTGCTGCGTAGCGTCAAGTCCAAAGGCTGCAGACCTTCCCGTCGCTAAAGCCGGGTGTAGGTTCACCCACGAACTGGCTGTACCGGTCCAGAGGCTCGCGCGCTCGATACCCGCCAGCCCCACATTGCCTACCTGTCGGCCGCCGTCCACGCCGTAGGCTTCCGAATAGTCAGCACCGGCCGGGTGCAGGTTCGTCACCCTCCATTGCGCGTTCGCGGTCGCGCGAAGGGCGATAGCGTGGCTAAGTCCCGCCGCGAGCGCGACGAATCCGGTCCCCACCGGCTTCCCGCTCACCTGGCCATAACCGTTGTATCCCCAAGAGACGAGACTGCCGCTGGAGCGGAGGGCGACGCCGAACATGCCTCCTGCAACCACATCGACGAAGTCATTCCCGACGGGCTTTCCGCTCACCTGCATATAATTGTTGAACCCCCAGGCGACGATGCTGCCGTCGGCGCGGAGGGCGACGCTGAAGTAGTCCCCTGCGCTCACCTTGACGAAACCGGTCCCGGTGGGCGTTCCGCTCACCTGCGCATAACCGTTGTATCCCCACGAGGCGAGGCTGCCGTCAGATCGGAGGGCGACGCTATGGTAGCGCCCGGCATCCACCGCGACGAAGCCGGTGCCGGCTGGCGTTCCGCTTACCTGGCCAGCAGAGTTGGCTCCCCAAGAGACGAGCGTCCCGTCGGAACGGACGGCGACGCAATGCTGCCCCCCTGCACTCACCTTGTCAAATCCGGTCCCGGCGGGCGTCAAGGTCACTATGTTATCAACGTTAGATCCCCAGGAAACCAGACTGCCGTCGGAACGGATGGCGACGCTGTGGAAATATCCGGCAGCCACGGCGCGAAACCCGGTCCCGGCGGGTGTACCGCTTAGTTGGCCGTTACCGTTCCATCCCCAAGAGACGAGGCTTCCGTCCGAACGAATGGCGACGCTGTGGTAACCCCCTGCTGCCGCCGAGACGAATGTGGATCCGGCGGGCGTGAAGCTCACCTTGTTATCTGAGTTGTTTCCCCAGGAGGCGAGGCTGCCCGGCTGCGCATTCGCTGCCGGGCTGAGAAGCATCATGGGTGCTAGGGCGGAGAGAGCTGAGAGCCGCGCTGCGAGCCGACCGCTGGAAACGTTTGGATGCCTTATCATCCTATCCGCCCTGACGTGCCTACTGCCATGGTTGCGCCCGCGAGGCGGGACGTTCCGAAATTGTGTTTTCGCATATGAAATTCTCCGAAGCTGCGAATCTCTTCGAGGTCTTCTCCCATCCCGGGCTATTCGCTTACACCTGACATTAACTGCCGACCATATGCGAAACCGTATGAAATTCGAGGGAGAATCGGCCCACATACGCCATAAAGCTGTTAAGATCACGATATGATTCAGGTCCGGCTGTTCGGACCGATTGAAATCTCCTTGAACGGTCAGCCGTTGCCGAGGCTTCGGTCGAAAAAGGGCCGATGGTTGATTGCGTTGCTGGCTTTGAGGGTCGGAAAACCGCTGAATCGTGAATGGCTAGCGCAGACCTTGTGGCCGGATCAAGACTTAACGAGCGCTAAGGCTTACCTCCGGCAGACCCTCACGGAGTTACGCACGGTCCTCGGGCCAGCTTCTGCGCTTCTGCAATCGCCGGATCCGCAACACCTCTCGCTTTCCCTTGAGGTTCGGGTCGACCTAGCAGAGTTCGACGCCGCGATCGCACATGACCCTCAAGCAGCTGTGGCGTTGTACACGGCTCGCCTGCTTGAGGACTGCGATGAAGAGTGGGCCATTGAAGCCCGAAGAACAAGTGAGGCCATCCTTGCGGAAACGCTAGCTAACCTCGGGGAAAGGGCGGCTCCTTTCCAGGCAGTCGCCTACTTTGCTCGGCTCGTCGAACTCGATCCGTTTCGCGAAAGCGCTCAGAGGTCGCTGATAAAGGCGTTATTTGAGCTCGGAGACGATGCGGCGGCTACCAAGGCGTATCGTGTGTTCAAGCTTTTGCTTCATCGCGAGTTGCATACCGAGCCATCGCCCGAAACAACTGCCCTCTATCGAGAGTTGCGCGCGAGGATTGTTGAAAAGAATGCGTTGGTCGCTTCCGGCTTCCAGATCGGATCACAACCGGCAAGTGAGAATCATGCACCGAATGGCGCGAGACTGTCCACTCGGAACAAGTTCCTCTGGCTTGCTGCTGCATCGTCCTTTGCGATCGGCATCTCCTTCATTTTTATTGCCGGAGCGACGGGCCCGAGCGCAAGCCCCGACCTTCGCTCCTTGCCGATTCAGGATCTTTCAGTGGCGGCTTGGAAGGAAGCTTACGGGCCGAATGAGCAGCAAGTGGGCGAGGTCGTTCTTGCCCGATGGCCCGAGATCGAGGCGGAAGTTAAGCGCCGCGCCCGTGAGCCAGAAGCTGTCGCTGCGTTCGCAGCGCCTCTTTGGAGAGTGGCCCTCACCCTCAACAAGGGCACCGAGTTAGCCGCATGGCTTCAAGCTGCCCTCGAATCCGACACGAAAATGTCCGCCTCGGTGGACGCCCTGGCGTCTGCTGCTGTGTCATTTCAACTCAACATGGACTCTCCGACGAACCGCGGTCGAGATCTTGCCTTTGGCAGGCGCGCACACGCGGCCGCGCTCCGCTCCGGCGATTCCTGGCTCATTGCCCATTGCCTTCGCGCGAGGGGTTTCGCAGAACGAACCAGCACAGATCGCAATTTGCTCATCCAAGGAAAGGCTCATTACGACGACGCCTATGGTCGGTTTCAGGCATTGGGCGATCAACGCGGGATGGCGCTGATGGAGACCTGCTACGCCACAGGCGGCGGAGCCGGTTTGGACTACAGTCACGCGGACTTCCACGCCTGTGCCAGCTGGTCAACCAGGGCGTTCAAGCGTTGGCGTCGTATAGGGAATGTCTGGGGTCAAGCCTTTGCCGCAGACCAAGTCAAGTCGCGCATTTCCAATATGACGGACCCATCCATGGACCGCGAACTCTGCGCTGATGCACAAGCCATTTTCAAGCTCCAAGGGTCACGGGCGATGGCGGCCGGAAAGTGGGTCGAGTCGAAGACTTACCAGCTTTGGGAGACAATCATGCTAATTCATCTGGCTCAACCCAAGGAGGCCGTTAAGAGCGCAAGACTGTGCGAGTTGGCCTTCAGCGATGCATACACGTCGGCTTGGACGCTGCTCGACAAGTACGAACGAAAACCTCAGGATAAGGAAATCAAGAGGCAGTTGTTAGCTGAGATGCGGAGATTAGGGGAACTCCAAGAGCCAGATTCGAGGGCTCGGCACTAAGGCGGGACGAAGGTTAGTTTTCTTTGCCAGCAGGTTGTGCTAAGCCTCACGTCGATTTGAAAGGATGGCTTGTGAAGGCACGCTTTGCCTACTGGCCTTTTACTCGATCTGGACGAGGGTGTCGATCGCACCGTTTAGGGTGGGGCTCAATTGCGGGTCGTTCGCGCCATCTATCCAATTGCAATTCCATGCAAATTTCATACGGTTTCGCATACGCATGCCCGATACAGTCCCTCTTGTTCGAATGGATTCTTCATCGATTTTCGCGAGGTGTTGGGGGCAGACCCCTCCTCGTCGCGAGAGATGAGGCGCGGCCATTCAATTTTCTTGGAGAAACAAATGCTTAAACACAATTTTGGAATGGCTTGCATGGCAGGCGCGATCCTCGCGCTCTGCGCTACGGCGACCAATGGGGCGGCTCAAAAGGGAAGCAGCGGCGGATCGACAACTGGCGGAGGAGCTCCAATACAGAAGATCTATTCGCACGAGAATAATGCTTCGGTCAGAACGACCTTCAGCATGAACACCGATGGAACCGCAAAGACGGCTCTTGCCAGCTATGGAACCGGCTCAGGGCTCTTCGGCGATGTGACCGCGAGTTACGCCAAGCACAATTCTAAGCGGTGGTTCGTTCAATCGGTCAAGCCGAATTACTACGATCTCAACCAAATGGACACCCAGGTGAGGTTCTTCTCGGACACCGGTCAGACTCGGGTCGTCGATCTGGATTATGGAACCGTGGACCCAGTCGCCAGTGGCGGATTGATTTGGGCGCCGGGGGATCAAGAGCTCACCTTCGTTTCACGAAGGATCGAGGGCGCAGTTTGGAGCGAGAACTTCGCACAGCTTTTGGCAGGGACCGTGACTGAGGTCGGCATCTTCGCTGCCCAGGTGCTTTACGACGCAGCCGGTGAGCCTGCGGGGATTTCCACCCCGTACCTCAAGGTCGCGACTCCCGTTTTAAACGATGGGGGAGACCAGTATGGCGATTCGTCCAGCGTGTACGACTACGATTGGAGCCCAGACGCCACAGCGCTTGTTTGCTCGGGGAACCTGAGCGGCACCCTGTACGGAGGAGGCGGCTCTCTGTTCATCATCGATTCAGCAGGCGTGCGAACGTTGCGGACGAGCGGCAGCTACCAGCCAGCTTGGGCACCGGGATCCGTGAATCGCATTGCCTACATCGAGTCCCTTACTGCCGGAAACTCACAGCTCTGCTCGATCGGCATCGACGGCTCAGGCCGAAGGGTCGTTGTGACTCCTAAGATTACGGGTGGCACCACCCGCGCGACCTCCTGGCCGCAATGGTCGCCTGATGCAGCGTCAATCGCGTATCAATTCAGCGATCCGACGAAGGCCGGGCTTTACAAGGTCGCGGCATCCGGCTCCGGCAACACAAAAATAGGCGGCTCTGGAACGCCCGTCGCCTGGAAGTAGATGCTCATTTCCCTGCCGCCTGAGCGGCAGGGAATACTGGGATTGGTGAGAGAAGCAACAGACTTGGATTTTCAACGGTCGGCACGTTTGATCCCCCAACCACGTTCCCTCCGGAAAAACTTCCACCAGCCTGGGCGGGGCGATGCCTCGATTGAACTCGCGCTCCGCAAACTCTCTGCAGCCTAAAACTCCCTAGCGCGATTCGGTCGAGGCTCTAGTACGATGCCTCTCAAGGGCGCGGCTGTCAAACATAACCGAACGAAGCTATGAGAAATTTTTTCAAATGTGGTTGACAAAAGCTTGTTTTGATTCCTACTTCTATAGGTGACAGATTTCTTTCTCGGATTTCATCGTTTTGGCAGCCCCTGATAATTTCGAGTTGCAAGTTTCGAGTTTCAAGCCTGCGGAGGAAGACTTGCGCGCTTCAACTCGAAACGCGTAACTCGAAAATGCTCCCGCTACTCCCATCCCAACCCGTGGAGGGGCTCGGTAGTAGTAGCACTCTTTGACTCAAACCGACATGATCATCACATCACAACCCCTCCGCGGGCTCATGATGATGATGAACCACAGGTTCAAAACGACCTGCCATCGGGACAACGGCGGTTAATCGTGTTCGCCAACGCGAACCATGCTCCCTCGCTCGAGATTCCGATACCGAGCATAAGATGGCTGGAACCCCAGCATGATCTTCCCGGTGGGCCCGTTCCGGTGTTTGGCGATAATCACCTCCGCCTCCTGCACCTCGTCCGGATTCTCATTCTCCGGCCGGTGCTCTTCCTTGGCCTTGTAATAGCTGTCCCGATAAAGCAGCATCACCAAATCCGCCTCCGCCTCGATCGAGCCTGACTCGCGAATATCCGCAAGCTGAGGCCGCTTATCCTCCCGGTTCTCAACCGCCCGGCTCAGCTGCGACAGCGCAATAACCGGAACCTCCAGCTCCTTCGCCATCGCCTTGCAAGACCGAGCAATCTCAGAGATTTCCTGCACGCGGTTCTCGGTGCGCCTTGAGCCCTTCATCAGTTGAAGGTAGTCGATCATCACCAGCGAAAGCCCATGCTCCGCCTTCAACCGCCGACACTTCCCCCGCATCTCTAAGGGAGTCACATCAGAGGCGTCGTCGATAAAAATAGGCAGCGAATAAAGCGTCTCGCACGCATCGGCCAGCGCCTGATACTGGTAATCGGTAATCGGCTTCTCAGATTTCAAAACGTTTGATGAGACCCCGCTCAACATGGCAGTCATCCTACGGGCAAGTTGCATCGAGCTCATTTCAAGCGAGAAGATCGCCACGCTCCCCCTCTTCTCCTCGCGAACGATATCCTTGGCCACATTCAGTGCCAGGTCCAGAGCCAGCGAGGTTTTGCCCATCGCGGGCCGTGCACCGATAATGATGAGATCGCCGGGATAGTGGCCAGTGGTGATGCGGTCGAGATCGTAGAACCCGATCTTCATGCCCGACATGGGCGCGCCGGTTTCGAGAACGTTGTCGATGTCGACGAAGAACTCTTTGGCGAGATTGCGAATGTGCTCGAAGTAGCGGCCGAGGGAGCGTTTGCCCACCTCAAAGATGATCTGCTCAGCCTTGTCGACCTTATCGCTGACTTCGCCTCCATCGGGATCGTGGACGATGCCGCGGATCTGCTGGCCGGCATCTTCGAGGCCACGGAGAACGGCCTTGTCTTGCACGATCTTCGCGTAGAAGCCAGAGTTTGCCGGGCTGGGGGTGTACTCGGCGATTTGGAGGAGGTAGTCCTCGCCGCCGACATCGGCCAGATTGCCCCGCGCCATGAGCTCCTCTTTGAGGGTGAGGAAGTCGATGGGTTTGTGGGTGTGGATGAGCTGCTTCATCGCCTTGAAGATGAGGCGATGGGCGGGGCGGTAGAAGTCGCGGTCTTCGAGGATCGTGACGATCTCTTCGGCGGCACGCTCGGACAGGAGCATGGAGCCGAGGGTGCTCATCTCGGCTTCGAGGCTATAAAGCGGTACAAGTTCGTCGGGGTGGATGGCCAATTCTGCTCTCCGGGGGAGCTTTATTATGAAGGTCGTTTTGGGGAGCTTGAACGCTTCGGCTTTCGGCGATCAATTGTTTCGCAAATGTGGCAGGCGAGGCTTTTTCTTCCCACTAGTTAGGCACGTTTGGCGGTGGAAAACTTCGTGTGATCGTTGGTGGATAACAGCCAAAAGCCTCAGAAAAACCAAAAATCAATTAAGAAAAGCTAATCTGTTCGCAACGAATAGCTCAGAATCTCGTTTGGAAAGACAATGGCGAAGGACAAACTGCACAAGCTGCCAGCACGCGACCCCGTAACGGGCGGCG
>JBGGMI010000173.1:0-17894 GCA_041288075.1 Fimbriimonas sp. | reverse complement strand
AGCGCCCGACCCAAGTAGCCTTGTTTCAGGAGACTCGCCCAGCAAAATGACCAGCGATTTCACGCTACGCCAACTCATCGAAGTCGGCTTCGAAATGGAAGCTTCCGACGTTTTCGTCAAGTCCGATCAGCGGCCGATGATGAAACACGTCAGCATCATTAAGCCTCTTCCCGGTGATTGGCCGGTCCTCAATCAGGAGATGGTCTGCCGGATGATGTCCGAGCTGATGACCGAAAAGCAGCTCAAGCGCTTTGAGGACACCATGGAGATGGACCTTGCGTTTGCGGTTGGCGACAAGTGCCGTGTGCGTGCGAACTTCTATCTCCAGCGCGGCACCTGGGCTGCCGTCTGCCGAATCATCCCGCTCACCATCAGAAGCATCGAGCAGCTTGGCCTTCCGCCCGTTCTGAACGAACTGACCAAGCACCGACTCGGCCTCATCCTCGTTACAGGCCCCACGGGTTCCGGAAAGACTACGACGCTTGCGGCTTTGATCGACAAGATCAACATCGATCGACCCTGCCACATCGTCACCATCGAAGACCCGCTTGAGTTCGTACATCAGGACAAGCAGTCTTACGTTAGCCAGCGCGAAGTCAATATCGACACCACGGACTTCCAACCTGCGTTGAGAGCCGTCGTTCGTGAAGCACCCGACGTGATCCTCATCGGTGAAATGCGCGACCCGGAAACGATGGCAGTTGCCATGCAGGCCGGTGAAACGGGCCACCTTGTCTTCTCCACCGTCCATACGGCCAGTGCCTATGAGACCATGGACCGTATCGTCAACATGTTCCCGCCCCATGAGAAACAGCACCTTTGCCAGCGCCTGGCGGGCTCTCTGCGGGCGATCATCGCTCAGAAGCTCGTTCCACGCGCAGACGGGCAAGGCCGCGTCGTAGCGCTGGAAATCCTGATTTGCACACCGACCGTCAGCAAAGCCATCGAGGACGGGCATTTCAGCGATCTCTATCACATGATGAACGAGGGCACGTTCTGGGGCATGCAGACAATGAACCAGTCGCTCGTTCGCTACGTGAAGGCAGGCATCATTTCTGAGGACATCGCGATGAAATATGCGGGTATCGCCTCGGAGCTGAAGCAGATGTTGCGCCGATAACGTGGGTAGAAGGAAGGTTTTTGCGGAAACCCCTAGGCTTAATGCCTCAATTCGTGATTAGATTTGAGACAAGGGATGGATATAACAAGCGCTCCGGCCGTTGCTGAAGAGATAGGCTGAACATGGCGATAACTATTGACGCTCTGCTGGCGGCGCTTGTCGAGAAAGACGCAAGCGATCTGCACCTCAAAGCCGGCAAGCCGCCGGTGATGAGGATTCGGGGCGAGCTCGTGCGCGTGCCGGAGTACGGCATGACCGCCGAAGAGCACACCAGCATGCTGATGGGGATCCTCAACGAGGAGCGTAAGGAGCGGCTGGACGAGTTCAAAGAAGTCGACCTCTCTTATAGCCTTGAAGGCATCTCTCGATTCCGCGTGAATATGTTCTGGCAGCGGGGCGAGATAGGGGCGGTCTTTCGCGTTATTCCGCACAAGATCAAGACCATCGACCAGCTTCAGATGCCTCAAGTGTGCAAGCGCATTGCCCTCTTTCCGCGTGGGCTGGTGCTCGTTACGGGGCCAACGGGTTCGGGTAAGTCGACCTCGCTTGCGGCGATGATCGATCACATCAATTCGCACAAGAAGACGCACGTCATGACGATCGAGGATCCGATCGAGTACGTGCACCAGGACAAGACCTCGATCATCAACCAGCGCGAGCTCGCGACCGACACGCATTCATTCGTTGAGGCGCTTCGGCACGTTATGCGGCAGAATCCGGACGTCATTCTCGTCGGTGAGATGCGCGACCTGGAGACCATTCACCTGGCGATCACAGCGGCGGAAACGGGGCACCTTGTGTTCTCCACGCTGCATACCGTCGATGCGGCTCAGACCATGGACCGTATCGTCGACGTGTTTCCTCCCGAGCAGCAGGCTCAGGTGCGGACGCAGCTTTCAGTTACGCTGCAGGCAGTCATCTCCCAAACGCTCATTCCGACCTTGGATGGAACAGGGCGCATTGCGGCGTTCGAGGTGATGGTTGCCACGCCCTCGATCCGCACGCTGATCAGGGAAGGGAAGACGCACTCCCTGTACATGGACATCCAGACGGGTGGCGAGCTGGGGATGCAGACCCTGGACGGCTCGCTTCTGAACCTTGTGAAGGATGGAAGGGTCGATTATGAGCATGCCCTCGCCAAATGCTCGAATCCACAGGAATTCCAACGCCGGGCGGCGAATCTAGGACTAATCGAGGTGCCAGCAGTTGCAGCCCGTTGAGTTTTTCCTGGAGCAGTGCGTGCACGCCGATGGCTCGGACCTGCACTTCAAGACCGATACAGGAAAAGCTTACATTCGCGTGCATGGGGACTTGATCGAGGTCGATGCCCCGCACTTCACGGACGCAGAGTTTCGGCAAGAGTTGGCCAAAACCCTACGCCCCAACCAACTGCAGAAATTCGACCGCGATCTGGAGCTTGACTTTTCCTTCGAGGTGCCGGGTCTTTCCCGGTTCCGAGGCAATGCGTACCAGCAGCGCGGGCATATGCAGGCGGCGTTCCGCGTCATTCCCTACGAGATATCCACGATGGAGGACCTGCACCTGCCGGGTGCGTGCTACGACTTCATCGAGCGGCCCCGCGGTTTGGTTCTGGTCACAGGGCCAGCGGGCTCAGGCAAGTCAACCTCGTTGGCGGCGATGCTCGACCGCATCAACAAGACTCAGCCGCAGCACATCGTGACGGTGGAGGACCCGATTGAGTTTGTGCACGAGGATGCCAAGGCCCTTATCAACCAGCGAGAGCTGGACGTCGACACGCTCTCATTTGCCAATGCGTTGAAGTACGTGCTGCGCCAGGATCCGGACGTGATCCTCGTTGGTGAGATGCGCGACCTGGAGACGATTCACCTGGCAATTACGGCGGCGGAAACGGGGCACCTGGTGTTCGGGACTCTGCATACGGTGAATGCCGTTCAAACCGTCGACCGTATCGTGGACGTGTTCCCGATTCACCAGCAGCAACAGGTTCGGATGCAGCTTTCTGTGAATCTAGTCGGTGTCATGAGCCAGACGCTCGTGCGGCGGCGCGATGGACGCGGGCGCATCGCTGCTCACGAAGTGATGGTGGCGACCTCTGCTGTGAGGAACCTCATTCGCGAGAATAAGACCTACCAGATTTCTTCGATCATTCAGACTGGCGCTCGGGCAAAGATGCACTCGTTGGACCAGTCGCTGGCCCAGCTCGTGGACAAACACCTAGTCGATCATGCCGACGCAAAGTCTCGCGCCATGGATCCTGGCGAGTTCGAGCGATTGGTTACGGTGGATTCCAAGCCGAGACCGGCAGCTTCGCAGCAGGTTCAGCCGGGGCAACCGGGCTACGTGCAACCTCCACCCGTAGCATCGCCAACCGCAAGGCAGCCGTATCGTCAGCAGTTCAGGAAGCACTGAAGAAGGAGTCGAGGACTCCTCGACTCCTCGACTCCTCGACTCCTCGAATCCTTCCTAAAGGACCTCGGCTCGATTCACCGGCCGATCGTTCAGCGCGCCTGCATGAGACCATGAGGCGTGGATTGCGTCTTTGAAGCGGTCCCACGTTCCGGGATTCGTTTGCTCCCAGAGCGTGCGTGCCTGCGACTCGGCGGTGGCCCAATCCATGCCTCGATACTCCTGCTTCGTGGCGAACTCGTGGCCGAAGTTGTAGGCGGGCCGGAACGTCTCATAATCGCCGGCAACCGCAGGATAGGTCGTGAGGAAGTGATTGCGGAAGTAGCTTTCATCTTCCGTGTTGGGGGTGACCATTCCGGTGGCGATGGAAGGTGCAGCTGGCGGGATCGGGTCCGTTGACATGGTCGTCACGGGTGCCGCGATGCCAAAGCGTGCGCGCTCGGCGGCGATCTCTTCCTCTGTATAGATCGGCGCGTTGGGATCGTACTGAGCCCAGCCGGCGTTGCGAAGGACGGCAGCGCGCTCTTCGATGTTCACCGCCCCTGCGTTGAGCAAGATGGCCTCGGCTCGCTGAACCTCGGTTGCCGGGACGTCGATCGAGACGATGATGCTGCCTCGGCGAACGCTTTCAGCGTACACATGCGCCGTCTCCTCAGGAATTCCGAGTCCGACCAGGGCACCAAGGAGCCCGCCTCCGACCATGCCCAATCCTGCACCGGCGACCATACCCGCGATGGGTCCCGCCGCGATGAGTCCAACTGGGCCGCCGACAAGGGTGGTTGCGCCGACGAGCAAGCCGATGAGGCCGCCGACGACGAGGCCGGATGCTCCGCCTGTGACCGCGCCTTGGCTTGCCAGGTTGCCCGACTCATCGACCGTTTCCTTGCGATATCTGCCGCCCGGATCGGCGGTGACGAGGCCGATTTGAGTGTTATCAAATCCTGCGCTGATTAAATCTTGCACGGCGCGGTGCGCCTGCGTTTCGGTGTCGAAAAGTCCAACAACATGGGTAGCCATATCTTCAATTCTCCTTGGTTGCCCCTGGCGCTCGAAAAGAGCCAATAGTGATCAAGGGCAGTTTCTATGACAAGGCACTTGTAGAGACATGTTCCTAAGGAGGAGTCGAGGAGTCTAGGAGTCTTTGAAGAAGTGCAGCTAGTGGAGATAACATCCTCGACTCCTAATCCTCGACGCCTCGACTCCTTCCTCCCGAACCATTCCTTCTCCCAAGGTAGTCTTCCCCTCGTGCGGAGGACTCTTACTGCTCTTCTCTTCTCGTGCCTCGCCCTCTCCGCGCTCGCTCAAAAGCGGGATGGGATGTATGGCAAGACGGCTTGGAGCATCAACGAAAACCATGCCTTGATCTGGGGTGGGCAACCGTACGTTCCGGTCGGAATCCGGGTCGATGGCACGCCGGCAGCGGTTCAGGCGGCTAAACAGAGTGGCGTCGAGGACGTGTTGCTTGACCTTCCGGCCTCAGGGATGGGCTGGAAAGACACACTGGCGGCCGTTGAAGCGGAGAAGATGCGTTACTTGTTGCGGGTGAGCTCGCTCGCGCCGATGGCGGTCGGGTTTGCCGTAGAACCTCAGGGATACCGCGTAACCGGGATTGAGAAGAAGACGACCGTCACGGTCGCACTACCAGGAGCTTCCTCGGCCTACGTCATCCTTGCAGCAAAGCGGGATGGCACGGTGCAGAGTAGCGCGCGGGTGCCGGTAATTAACGGGAAGCTCACTTATGAAGCTGATCCAGGGCCTGCTTATGAGCATGTTCTGCTGATCTATCCCGAGATGACATCCATCGAGCAGCCGGACTTCTGGGAAGGGCTCGATGCTCACCGGGATGCTTTGTTGGCTTCCCTGAAGAAGAACAACATAGGGTCTGGATTGAGAGGGATCGTCAATCCGCTCGGAACAGTGTCAGAACTGCCGGGACGGGAGGTCCGATTTGTGCCCACGAGCATCTACTTTCGGATGGAGCTCCGCAACTACATGGAGCAGCGGTACAAGAACATCGAAACGGCCGTGCGAAGCTGGTCGATGGGCAGCAGCGATGTCAACTCTTTCGACATGCTGGCGCGATTGGTGCCGCTATGGTCGGGTGATCGCGGCGTCAACATGCTCTTGGACCCAGTCACGAACAAGCTTTATACGGCCGACCGACGTTACAGCAACGCATGGGTGGACATCACTCAGGTCGTTAGCCTTGCCGGCGCACGCCGCTTTGACCGCTTGGTCCGGGCTTTGCGCTCCGTTGCGGATGTCCCGGTTATTCAGGAGTGGGCCGGTTGGTCGGCAGTGTATGAGAATGCGACACCTGCTGTCGATGGTATCGGGATGAGGGCGGCAGGCACGACGCCTAGCGTTATTGTCGAAAGTGCCTGCCGCGCTACGAGCAGTCTCTTGCGATGGAAAACGAATGGCTGGCTGCTTGCGACCGACATCGATCTCGGTTCTGGCGACGTGGCGGGGCAGGTGCCTCTTGTCCTGGACGATTTGGCTGGACTCGGCGCTCGAGGCTACTTCCTCCGAGGGGACAACGCGAAGGTGCTTGGAACGGTGAAATCGGAAGCATCAAGAAAGGCAGCCGATACGATGCTGGCGACTACCACGATTACGGGCATTTTCTATCCCGAGAACGCCACCAATCCGGCCAATCCGCAGCGCATTGGTGGATCGCGATGGTGGTTGCCGACGCCAGCGGATGGTAATCGGATTGATCTCGGATCGAATTTTTTCGGATATCGCCTAGCGGATCAAATTGCTATCTGGGCAAAGACTCCGGGCCGCTATAAATTGAGGATGGCGGAGCCGAAGAAGGCCACGTTCACAACGGTGGACGGTAGCGACTCGGATCCGAGGTTCGTAAAGGGTGGCGTCGAGGTGGCGCTTGGCCAGTTTCCGCTCTTGATCAAGGGCACTTCAGAAATCCCAGTTCCCGAGCCGGCCTTCGTTGAGACTGTTACGCAGTTCGACAAGATGATGCTTACCGCCCAGGAGGAGCACCGAGATATTATCGAGGAGCGCATCCTCTTCCGGGATCACTTGAACGGCTTCGAGCTCAACCCAGGGGGCAATTTCCAGCAACTCCGGCAGACGCTTTACAAACTGGCTTACAAGGTCAGCAACTACACTTGGATCGAAGCCGAGCGGTCTCAGGAGACAAACTTCAGTGAATCCGCCCCGTATGCGGGAGCGAGCTCGGCGCACGCGCTGATTCTCAAGACCGCTATCCAGCCTGGCCCGGGCGGCTACTATGCGGAGTACCTGCTTCCCGTGCGGACTCCGGAGGACCAGGAAGTGTGGATTGCTGCGCGAATTCCGGCGGAGCGACGGGGCAGTGTTTCTGTGTTTGTGGCGGGGCAGCTCATGCGCCTTCCGGACGCTCCTATGGCGCTCTACGGGGATGGGATCGGTTGGTACAAGCTGGGTACCACAAAGCTCGCGGGTGGCAGCAGCAAGTTGCGCATTGCGGTTGACTCTCCCGGTGCAGAGATTGCGATCGACACAATCCTGCTAATGCCAGGAACGTTCCAACCGTCTGCTGTTATGCCTCCACTTCCGGCAAATGTTCAGATTCCAAACTAATCCTGCCTTTCGTAGTCTAAAATGCAAGGGCAAATGTGGAATGGTCTGTTTGGGTTCGAAAAACCAGCAGCAGGCCGGTAAATTTGCTAGTTTGTTGATGAATAAGGGATGGTTATGCCTAGTTTGCGATTTGGTAGACTTGTCGGGCCCGTCCAGACCTTGTACATTGGCAGTGTTTGAACCAACCAGGGACGGAAGGTTTTAAGATGGAGATGTACAACATTACCGGCGGCAGGAAGCTAGTCGGACAAGTAGACGTTGCGGGCAGCAAGAACACAGCGCTCGCCATTATGTCCGCCGTAGTGCTCGCTGAGGGCACGACCGTGCTGCACAACGTTCCGGACGTATCCGACACCCGCACCAAGGCGCGCCTCCTGGCGACGTTTGGCGCGAAGGTCGAATGGAACGAGGGCTCATTGAGCGTCGACTGCACGGAGCTCTTTAATGCAGTGGCCGATGAGGAGCTTGTTCGTTCGATTAGGACCTCCTTTTATCTCTTGGGTCCGATCGTCGCTCGCATTGGAAGAGTCGATCTTCCGGCACCGGGAGGCTGCAAGATTGGAGCCCGCCCCGTCGATTTCCATCTAAAGGGTCTCGCCTCACTTGGCGCAGACGTTCAACTCGAGAACGGTATCTACACGATCCGCGCCGATGAGCTAGTTGGGTGCGAGATCTATTTCGATTTTCCTTCCGCAGGAGCAACGCAGCACCTCATGTCCGCTGCAACCCTGGCAAAGGGCGTCACAGTCCTTCAGAACGCCGCGATGGAGCCTGAGGTAGTAGCTTTGGCCGATTTCCTCAACCGGATGGGCGCACGCATCGAGGGCGCGGGCACCAGCACGATCACGATCCAGGGCGTCAAGGCACTGCATCCGTGCGAGTTCCGCATTCCAAGTGACCGACTGCAGGCAGGCACCTATATGCTCGCCGGAGCCATCACGTACGGCGATGTGCAGGTGAACGGAATCGTGCCGGAGCACCAAATCGCAGTCGTAAGCAAGCTTCGTGAGATGGGTTGCGATGTGACGGAAGGCCACGATTGGGTCCGCGTGCGAGGTGATCAGGCGTTGCGAGCCGCGAAGATCAAGACGATGCCTTACCCCGGATTTCCCACGGACATGCAGCAGCCGATGGCGGCCCTCATGACTTTGGCCGAAGGAACGAGCGTCGTCGACGAGACCATTTATGAAAGCCGGATCGGCCACGTGCAAGAGCTTAACCGGATGGGCGCGCAGATTATTCAGAAGGGCCAGACGTCCATAATCGACGGCGTCGAGAAGCTGAGCGCCGCGCATGTGGCCGCTAGTGACCTTCGTGCAGGGGCTGCCCTCGTCTTAGCGGCGCTTGCGACTGAAGGCGAGACGACGGTCCGGAATATCCACTTTATCGATCGGGGCTACGATGGCCTCGAAGAGACCTTGAGAATGTTGGGCGGGCGCATCGAAAGAGTCGATGTGAGTGATAAACTCACGCTAAGGACAGGCGACTCCACTCATTGAGACTCGTACCCGAAATCGGGATTGACTTAGGCACGGCGAACATCCTCGTCTACCGGCGCGGCAAGGGCATTGTCCTTTCCGAGCCCACCGTCGTGGCGATGAATCAGAACGGCAAAGTCCTCGCGGTCGGAAATGAGGCGCGCGACATGCTTGGCCGCACTCCGAGCAACATCTCTGCCGTCAGGCCGCTCAAGGATGGCGTTATTGCCGACTACTCCACCACGCTCAAGATGCTGGAGTACATCATCGATAAGACCTGCGGGGGCCGCTTCCGCTTGCCTTTGAAGCCGACCTGCCTGATTTGCGTTCCCAGCGGAGTGACCAACGTCGAACGTCGCGCCGTTATTCAGGCCGCAAAAGAAGCGGGGGCGGGGCTAGCGATGACCATCGAAGAACCAATGGCAGCAGCGATCGGAGCCGGCTTGCCGATCGCCGAGCCGGGCGGCAACATGGTCGTTGATATCGGCGGTGGCACCACCGACATCGCCGTCATCTCCCTCGGAGGCATCGTGGTTTCGCACAGCCTGAGAGTGGGCGGAAACAAGCTGGACGAAGCGATCATTCGGCACATCCGCAATACCTACAACCTCATGATCGGTGAGCCCACGGCAGAAGAAATCAAGATCAAGATCGGGTCTGCGTTTGCCATGGGTCAGGAAGTTCGGATGGAGATTCGCGGCCGAGACCTCGTTGCGGGGCTTCCGAAGAGTGTTGAGGTCACGAGTGACGAAGTCCGGGAAGCACTTGCTGAGCCTGTGCGACAAATTGCGGAACGCGTCTGCATGGTGCTCGAAGAAACCCCACCCGAGTTGGCAAGCGACGTCATCGAACGGGGGATCACGCTTACTGGCGGAGGTGCGCTTCTGAGGGGGCTTGACCGGATGCTTTACAGCGTCACGGATATTCCCGTGCGGGTGGCGGAGAATGCGCTGAATTGCGTGGCGATTGGAACCGGCCGTGCGCTCGAACAGTTCGATGCGATCCGGCAAAGCGGAGCGGTGAGCACGATATGAGAGTCGTTGGCTTGCTCTTTTTGGGCTGCCTGATGGCAACGGCGGTGGCTCAGCAGCCAAAGGCCGGCCTGACGAAGCCAAAGAAGCACATAACCGCAAAGGTGGTTGGCTATGTTACGGAGGCGGAGGCAAAAGTTGTTTTCGAGAAAGCGGAGAAGATGCTTCGCAAGCTAACGAAGAGCACCACCCTGCTTAAACCGATCCCGCTCTCGGGCAGTTCGGCGGTGGCACGGTCAAAAGTTGTCATGCAGCTCGACCGACTCTACGAGATGATCCGTCAAAAGGTGAGACTGACACCCCGCCGCGTTCCTATCAACGCCGGTGTTCTGAGAATGAGCGGACCTGCAAAGGACAAGCTTGCGCGCCTGGTGAAACTTGGAGCCATCGGAAACTACGGACCTCTGGCGGCGGGTCCGGCGGACAAGCTCACCGTGAAGGAATTTGGCGACGCACTCGGCTTCTTCATCGCGCGCATGGCGGAAATGACCCACATGCCAAATCCCAAGTGGAGCCCGGCCTTGATGGACGGCACGTAGCCGCTAGAGGATTGTAAAGAAAAACACGGAGCCTTCGCCTGGCTTTGACTCTGCCCAAACCCGCCCTCGATGGCGCTCGACGATTCTCTTGACGTTTGCCAAGCCAATGCCCGTTCCTGGGAATTGATCATCGCGGACCAGCCGCTCGAACGGAAGGAACACCTTTGGCAGATACTCCATGTCGAATCCGATTCCTGAGTCCTTCACAAAGAAAGCATCGCCACGGGTGCCCACATGAACTACGCCGCCATCGGGTGAGAATTTGCAGGCGTTTTCCATCAGGTTTAGGAGCACGAAACGGATCAGCTTCTCATCCGCGCTTGCGGCCATGTTCGGCTCTATTTCAAACGTGACGGGGCTGCATTGGTCTCGCGTCGCCAGGTCCTCTGCCACTTCCTGGGCAATCGCAGTTAAGTCTACGTGCGTTCGAACGATCTCCTGGCGTGCCAAACGCGAAAGCTTCAACAAGTCGTCGATCAACGTGCCGAGGCGGGTGGCATTTTCGGCTTGCCGAGTCAGCATTTCCACATGCTCGTTGCTCAGCTTGTCGGAGCACTCCTCCATGAGAATGCGGCTCGTGGCAGTTATCGCTCTGAGGGGCCCTCGGAGGTCGTGGGAGACGGAGTAGGTAAAGCCCTCGAGCTCCTGATTGGCACTGGTCAATTCGCTCGTACGTTCCGCCACGCGTTGTTCGAGAAGCACATTGGCGCGCTCGATGGCCTGCTGGGCTCTTTTACGGTCGGTGATGTCCTTGCACGAGCCAACGTAGCCTACGAATTCGCCATCGAGGTCAAACCGCGGCACGCCATGATCAAGGATCCAACGGAACTCGCCGTCGGCTCTTCGCAGGCGATACTCCATTTCTGTGGGCTGCCGCTCGGCATACGCATTGTGAAAGGCTCGTCTTATCGCGGTTAAGTCGTCAGGATGCAAGCCATCGCACCAGCCGTAGCCGAGTTCCTGTTCGATCGGCTTCCCGGTGAACGCCAGCCATGGACGGTTGAACCAGGTGCATTTGCCTTCGGTATCCGCGACCCAGAGGAGCACCGGAGCGGTATCGGCCATTACCCGGAACCTTTCTTCGCTCTCGCGAAGCTTCGCCTCTGCCTGCTTCCGCTCGCTTACGTCCCTCTTGATCCCGACGTAGCAAACGGGTTTGCTCGCCGCATCGCGAACGGCGAAGGCTGACAGCTCAATGTTGACCGTGTGCCCATCACGAGCTCGGCTAATGGCCTCACCTCGATACACGCCGGTGGCTTGCAACTCCTGCACCATGTGGGCAAACGCTTCTTCGCCAAAGTGAATCGCCGGGGTTTTACCGGCAAGCTCCTCAGATGAGTAGCCAAGCAACTCCTCGTGCGCCTTGTTCTGCTCCAGGTATTTGCCCTAGCCATCGAGGATCGCGATGCCGTCGATGGACTTCTGCACGATTTGCTGGTAGAGCAGGAGCCTTTCTTCAGCGAGCTTTCGACTGATCGCGAAGGCCACGTGATTCGCTACCGTCTGAGCCACCTGAACCTCGTCAGGAGTGAACGAGTGGGAGGCGTTGTAGTAGATCATGAGCTTCCCGAGAAGCTGATCGTTATAGACCAAGGGGACAAACGCAAGGGATCGAATTCCGTACTCGAGAATGCGATCTCGCAAAGCCTCCAACCCTGGATCGAGAGCAACATCAGCGACGAGCACGGGCTGCGGATCGCGAGCATCCTTGGCCCATGGCGAATGTCCCTCAGCCATGGCACGGTAATCATCGGTCAGCCCTGACCAAGCTTTGAACCGCATGACCCCGTCATTCTCGTAGAGAAGCACGGCAGCCCGATCGGCTCCAAGTGCTTCTTGGAGGCCCTCCAGCGCGAGCTCGAAGATGTGACTGACGTCTTCTGCGCGGATGACCGCGTTTGATATCCTGTACAGTCTTTCGATCTGCTCGGCCGTGCGCCGGTAAGCCGCTTCCGTGTCTTTCCGGTCATCGATGTCGTGCACGACGACCGCTATCCCCTCGATTACTCCGCCGCTATTACGTACCGGGGAGATGGTTGCACTGATCCAGGCTGATTTGACCGAGCGAGTTTCAAACGTGCAACTAGCAAAGTTCGGCTCGGCTACTCGCGCGAACAAGTCTGACGCACGTGCCGTCTCATCGGGATGAAGGACGGAGGGTAATGTCCGTTGAAGCAGGTCCCCTGTCGAAGAGCCTAGGATTTCGCCGAGGCGTTCGTTGGCGAGCAAGATGGTGCCGTCTAGAGAGCAACTGGCGATGCCCACTGCAGCCTGGGCGAAAACCCCCTGCAGTGAGTCTTTCCGGTCCACGCTACTCCTTGCCGACTGAACAGCACTCAATTCATCGCCCTCCCTCAAGGCTCCTTATATCTTACAAGCAAAAATGCGCTCCTACTCGTGCCGAGTAAGGATGTAGTTGTAGCTAAGGGGAGGCTCGACTCCCCACGTGAGCACCCCGGTGATCTGTCCGACTGCGTTGAATTCCAACTGGCCGTTTAAAGCGGCTGCGGCAGTGCCGTTGTTTGGAGTGGCGGTACTGACGAGATGGCCACTCTCATCGACGTGCCCGACCACCCGATAGGCGATATCGAGACGCGGATCGAAGTCTTCGCCTTCCACATTTCCCGCCCCATCGATGAACCATTCGGACGTACCTCGATCGTCAGCATCGACCGTGTTGAACCATTGCCCGCCGAACGAGCCTGCGAAGCGAGAAGGCGTGACAGAAGCGGTGCCGGCACATCCCGCCATAGCGATAACAGCGGCTGTTGCTAGCGCAAAGCGTTTAAGCATCAACCACTATTATCGTATAAAAGCCTTACAGCATTAGAGGCTGTAGTGCGGCAGCGTCACTTCTGAAGGATTTGTACAGTGTTGGCTCGAATAACCAGACTTGTGTTACCTAGCTTGCCAGCCTCGAAGCTGGTGACACCCATGATGCGCTTCAACTCGTCCAGCGATGCAACTTTAGACAGGGTTCCGCTGACCGCGACCCGTTGTCCGGGCCGAACCACCAATGCGCTCTCGGACAGGTGCCCGGGATTCGTGGGTTCGTCGATCTTGACAAGAATGCTGTTCGCAGGTGTCTCGCCGATGCTGAAAACCTGGTCGCCCGGCACCGTCTGAACTTCCGCGCTTCGTATCAGCAGCGTTCCGGGGTATGCCCCGGCGTCGCGTGCATTCACGAGGTCCATGACGTTGACATCGGTGCCGGAGAGGGTGTCCGCATTGCCGACAATGAAGGTCAAGCCGTTAGGTCCTGTCAAAACTTGCGCTTGCCCGCCCCCGGTTCGCACAACGGTTGCATTGGGTTGCGTATTCTGCGCATTCTCTCGCTGCAACTGGCTGTCGATGATGTCTGGACTCGCGATCAGGAATGCGCCTGCGGCAACTGCGGCGGCAATGACCGTAAGGCCGCCGATCATGTACATGTTTTTCTTGTTTCTTCGTCGAGCGCTCTGAGGGTCGACCTCAATTACTCTTTCTCGTGTTTCACTCATCTCTTGCTCTCCCTTGCCTGTCACATGGGCAGGCCACCACGAGATTAGGACCTGCCAATCCGAGTCGCCGTTCCGAAGTGCCTACCATCGAAGAAAACGGATAGAGTAAGCCATGCCTTCGGACATGACCCCCGTGCGACTTCGATGCGAATACCAGGAGCGGCCGCTCGGGCTCGACGTGCTACAGCCCCGCCTCTCCTGGCAGTTCGATTCTGATCGCCACGGTGCCGCGCAGACCGCGTACGAGATTCTCGCCGCGTCATCTACGATGCTTCTCGATCAGGACAGCGGCGATCTCTGGGAGAGCGGGTGGGTCGAGTCCGACGAGTCGATCCACGTAGCCTACGAGGGCCGTGTCTTAAAGTCCGCTGAGCGTGTTTTCTGGAAGGTGCGCGTAACTGATGAAGCAGGAAATCAGAGCCGCTGGAGTTCGCCAGCTTCCTGGGAAATGGGACTGCTCTCGACGTCCGACTGGAAGGCGAAATGGATCGGCTCCTTCCTTGCCGGCGGACCGAGAACTCCCGCCCCCGCACCATTCCTTCGCCGGAGCATCACGCTCAAAAGGCAGCCTGTCGAAGCTCGTCTCTATGCCACCGCTCTCGGCGTGTACGAGTTTCGGATTAACGGCAGGAAGGTCGGAGAAGACTTCTTTGCCCCAGGCTGGACCGACTACCGCAAGCGCATCCAGTATCAGGTCTACGACGTCTCGCACCTCCTCTCCGAAGGAGAAAACGCCTTGGGTGCGGTGCTGGGCGACGGCTGGTATTGCGGCAACGTCGAGTGGCGGGGAAGGCAGCTCTACGGCGATCGCCCCTGGCTGTTCGGACAGCTCGTGGTCCAATACGACGACGGCACGACTCAGACACTTGCCACCGATAAAACCTGGAAAACCTCCTTTGGCCCCATCTTAGAATCCGACATGCTCATGGGCGAAAGCTACGACGCCCAACGGGAGCTCACTGGCTGGGACAATGTCGGCTACGACGACAAATCTTGGCAACCAGCAACCCTTAGAGAAGACCCGGGTGTTTCTCTCGTCGCAATGCGCGGGCCTACCGTCAAAGCCACGCAGGAGATCGTTCCGGTTGGCGACCCGGTAAAAATAGAACGCTGGCCCTCTCCCGACTACATCTACGACCTCGGCCAAAACATGGTCGGGTTCGTGCGCCTGAAGGTCAAAGGTCCGGCAGGGAAGACGGTGCGGCTGCGCTTCGGCGAAGTCCTCACCGACAAAGGCACCCTCTACACCGAGAACCTCCGCAGCGCCAAGCAGACTGACTATTACACGCTGAAAGGCGATCCGGATGGGGAAGTGTGGGAGCCTCGGTTCACCTTCCACGGCTTCCGCTACGTCGAGGTCCGAGATTTCCCAGGCGAGCCCACGAAAGATGCTATCACGGGAATCGTAGTCCACTCCGATACGCCTAAAACCGGCGAGTTTGAGTGCAACGACGAGCTCATCAACCAGCTCCAGCAAAACATCGACTGGGGGCAGCGAGGCAACTTCGTCGACGTCCCCACCGACTGCCCCCAAAGAGACGAGCGCCTCGGCTGGACGGGCGACGCCCAGGTCTTCGTGAGAACCGCCGCCTTCAACCGCGATGTAGCCGGCTTCTTCACCAAGTGGGCCGACGACTGCCGAGACGCCCAAAGCGACAAAGGCGAAATCCCTCCAACCGTCCCCACCACCGGCGTAGTCAGCGCCGACGGCGGCCCCGCATGGGCCGACGCCGCCATCATCTGCCCCTGGACGATCTACCTCACCTACGGCGACACAAGAATCCTCGAAGAAAACTACGACGTGATGGTGCGCTTCATGGACTACCTGGAGAGCACCGCCAACGACCACATCCGCTGCTACCCGGACTACGAAGGCTTCAAAGGCTTCGGCGACTGGCTCTCAATCAAGGCCGAAACTCCCCAAGACCTCATCGGCACCGCCTTCCTTGCCTACGACGCAGACCTCATGTCCCGCATTGCCGGCATCCTAGGCAAGCAAGACGACCAGGACCGTTACGCCAAGCTCTTCGAAACCGTCAAAGCCGCCTTCCAAAAGCGCTACGTCACCCCGGATGGCCTGGTCACCCCACAAACCCAAACCGCCTACCTCCTCGCCCTCCACTTCAACCTCCTCCCCGAACGGCAAAGAGAAGTCGCCGCCAAGGAGCTGGTCGCCGACATGAAGAAGCGCGGCTGGCACCTATCCGCCGGCTTCGTAGGCTCCTCCTACGTCAATCCCGTCCTAAGCGCCGTAGGCATGAACGACGTCGCCTTCAAACTCCTACATCAAAAAACCTGGCCCTCCTGGCTCTACGCTGTCACCAAAGGCGCCACCACCATCTGGGAGCGTTGGGACGGCTGGACGGAGGAGAACGGCTTCCAAGACCCTGGCATGAACTCCTTCAACCACTACGCATATGGCGCGATCGGGTCATGGTTGTATGAGAAAGTTGCCGGAATCGATGTGGGCCAGGCGGGCTACAAGCAAATCAGAATGACCCCTACCCCGGGTGAGGGCATCACCTGGGTGAAGGCTTCCCTGAACTCGATTCATGGGCGAATCGAAAGCAATTGGGCGGTTGAGAACAACAGCTTTACGTGGGATGTTTTGATCCCGCCGAACACCAGCGCCACTCTGGAAGCTCCTCCCGGGTTCTCTGACCTGAACTGTGAGGGAGTCAGCGGAGGGCGCCGACTTGAGTTGAGTGCCGGGCGCTATCGTGTCACAGCGAGGCATAGTTCGGACCTTTGACGGAAGAACGTGCAAAGGAGATCGTGGACGAGGTGACGATCGCGCTGGATACTCAAGAGCGGTTCGTTCGGGTCGAGCAGGCCCTGCCTTTCGGAGCCTATCTCCTGCCTGGCATCGACCAGAAGCACAAGTTACAGTTCATACGCGTTCGTCGTTCCTGGATGGAGACTGTCGATGAGGCGGAGTTCAAGTTTGCTATAGCGTTCGGCATCGTTGTGTCGGAGAGGATGATAAAAAGCCAGCAGAGCGTCACGATGAAGCTGACGGGCTTTGTCGTGGCGGCGCCCATCGTTGCGCTCATCTTCGCGGGCGACAAGCTTCCTCCGATTGTCAAGACCTTGGCAATCCCATTCACCATTGTCCTCTCCATCGGCTTTGTCTACGTTATGGTCCGGCAGACTTCGCGGGACGTGCAATTCGAAGGATATGAAAAAGCCTTGGCGATAGGCGGCGATTATGAGGCCGCTCGGCGGCACTTGTTGGACGAACGGAGGCTCGAGGGTGCCTCTGCTTTGATGAAACCGAAGCCGAAGCTCAAGGAGCAGCAACTTCAGTATTTGGAAGATGCGGCAAGAAAGCTCGGCCTCAGCCCGAAGACGGCGGAGTAACTTCACGCCGTACTGAGGGTTTCGGCCCGCTTGATGCGTCTACAATGGCGGCCTGTAGGAGTCGAGAAGTCCAGGGAGAGTCGAGGAGTCGTCTGCGGGCTCGATTTCCACCGGCAGTCTCGACTCCTAGACTCCTCGACTCCTTCCGGTGGTATAATCCCATCTTCATCCAGCTATGGCGAATACGAAGTCGGCAAAGAAAGATATTAAGAGAAGCGAGAAGAAGCGGATTCAGAATCAATCCATCCGCACTTCCCTCAAAACATACGTGAAGAAGGCTCGCGCCTCCATCACCACGGGAGACGCGGCCACCATGGTCGAGAGCCTCCGCGTGGCGGAGAAGGCCCTGGACAAGGCTGTGCAGAACGGCGTGATCCACAAGAACCAGGCTGCCCGACGCAAGTCCCGCATCGCCAAGCAGATCGCCGCCGCTCAAGCCAAGAGCGAGTAGCTTCTGAAAAACTTTAACGCATTGTCCGGTCCCTGGACCGGGCTTTCCGTTCAAGACGGACTTCGCATCAGCGAAGCCATCCAACTCTCTATCCGAAGCGGAAGCATCAGCGGCTCCGGCACGGACAAAGACGGAGATTTCGAGCTCACCGGGAGCTATCACGAACGCACGCAACGCGTGCAGCTTACGCGCCGTTACACTTACACGACGGAGCCATCCCAAGAAGGTGTCGGAATCCCGTACGACTATGACGGCGTCTGGGATGGCTCCATGGTTTCTGGCCGTTGGCAGATGCGCATGCTTACCGGACGGCAATCCGCGGACCATTTCGGTCCGCTCCTGGGCGGCCCCTTCGAGATGTGGCCCAACCGCGAGGAGGATCAGCACGAGCTGCGAATCGAGATCAAGGAAGACGTGCTGGTTGGCTCGCCGGGTTAGC